>JAKQEI010000214.1 GCA_029573495.1 Bacteroidota bacterium
AAGGTCGCCGAGGGCAAGCACAAGATGCTCGTGTTCAACGCCATGCGCAACAAGCTCATCCATCGTGTCTGCGCAGTGATGAAGCGGGGCACACCCTACATCCCAAAACCCTTGGCCATGTCATAGAATAATCCCTCACGCGGTGCTCAGGGCACCTGCTCGTAGCGCACCGCCGTGGGCACGGTGCCACCGATCGTGTGCAGGATGATGTCGCGGTCGTTATCCTCGCCGGTGTACTTCACCTCCCCGTTCAGGTTGATGTCGGCGCGGTGGTAGCCCGCAACCACATGGGTGGGCGTGTTGCCGCCAATGGCGATGAGGATGGCGTCACGGTCATTGCCTTGCCCGGTGTACAGCACGCCATGCGGCGCATTCAAGGTCCACGCATCGCCGGCCCACAACGTGCGCGTGCTCCCTACCGTCTTGCGCGCGGGACCGGTGTGCGGCGCAGCCAGGGCGAAGAGCGGCGTGCTCGCGGCCCGTGCGTCGAAGAGCGTGGCGGTGGCATTCAGGCCCAGGGGCTCGGCACTCATCACCCCGAGGTGGTTCTTGTGCCGCATCACCACCCGGCAATTGCCTGCTTTGATGGGCAGCAGCACCGATGAGCTTCCGTCGAGGTCCACGATGTCGCCATCGCGCTGGATCAAGGCGTAGCGCTTTGCGACCGTCTCGAATCCCGAGGATGCGTTCGTGAAGCCCGGCGTGCCGAAGCGCAGCTCCACCCACACCCAATCCACGATGGCATTGTTCCCGGCCACGGTCAGCACGGCGGGGTCCATGCCGATGCCGGTGCCTGCCGGGGCGTTGGGGCCCATCATGGCATTGGTGTAGGTCGGCAGCGTGGTGGGGATCAAGCCGGCCACGCGCAGGTCGTCGCGCATGAGGTTGGTGCCGGGAACGAACGCGCCGTCAAGCCACGCCTTCGCATTCAAGCGCGCGCCGCTGCCTTCCACCAGCACGGCCACGTTGTCGAAGTGGACCACGCCATTGCCGCCACCGAAGGTGTGCGCACCGAAGCCGATGGCGAACAAATGTCCTGCGGGCAGCTCGGGCACCGTGACCTGGCCGGGGAACGACTCCCACGTCGCCAGCGGATTCCCGCCGCCAAGGGTGAGGTCGGTGACCGGGAAGTGCATGTCCCCTTCCGCATCCACGGTAATGGCGTACGGGAGGATGGCGGAGCCGGAGGGCTGTGGAACACCCTCCTCCAGCCGCGCCAGGAACTTGAACCGCACCACATCGCCGGCCACCACCTGCGGCAGCGGCTGGTAGAAGTTGGGAGCTGGCGTCCAGCCACCCTGCGGATCCACCGAAGGGCAGTACGGATAGTCGGTGGATGTGGCCTGGAGCGCCATGGCCATCGACCCGCCGTGCGGCGCAGTGGAAGGAGCTAACCAAGTGAGTTCAGGACAGGCCAGCACCCAGCCCGCACCACCCTGCTCGAAGCCGGGGTCGGTGAGTTGCGCAACCGCTGCCCCTGGCAGCACCGCGACGATCGCCTTAAGAAACGTGCGCCTGAGACGCCTGGGAATGGAGCTCGTCATGCAATGAGTCTAAGGTCCTGGCACCTGTTCGTAGCGCACTGCCGTGGGCACCGTGCCACCGATCGTGTGCAGGATGATGTCGCGGTCGTTATCCTCGCCGGCGTATTTCACCACGCCGTCCAGGTTCACATCGTCCGTGCGGTACTGGCCGGTGACCGTGTTCGTAGGTACCAGGCCCCCGATGCCCTGCAGCACCAGGTCGCGGTCGTTGCCGGCGCCGGTGTACCTCACCGAACCGTCACCCGTCACATCACCGGGCCAGAGGCACCAGGTGTTGCCGACCTGCATCCGGGGTATCGTTCCGTACATCGGGAGTGAACCATTCCGAAGGTCGACCGTCAGGGTGCTGTACAGGTTCTTATTCAACCAGGTCGGAGAGGCGGTCATCACGCCAAGGTGGTTCCTGTGAAGGATGGCCACATGGTACAGCTCGGGGGGGAGCGGCGCGGTCAGGAAGTGGGAGCCGTTCATGTCCACCACGTCGCCATCGCTCTGCAAAAGGAATGGAGCCGAGTAGAGGATCGTGCCGGGCGCGGTGGCCGATCGCAGTTCGACCACCACCCAGTCCACGATGGCGTTCACGCCCGTTGTGTTCAGCACGGTCTGCGTGGTGCTCAGTGCGGTGGGGGAGCCGGTGTAGACATAGCCCAAGGCGGTGTACGGCTCTGTGAGCGGGAGCAGGTCCGCTGCGCGCAGGTCGTCGCGCATGAGGGTTCCCGAGGGCAAGGCACCGCCCAAGGCCGCCTTCAGATGGAACTGTTGGCCGCAGGTGGAGGAGCTTGCGGTAGCACCCGAGCTCGTTGGACAATAGACCACATTCGATCCCCCCCAGCAACCGGAGGACGTGTTCGGAGTGTACAGGATGACGGAATAGTCGTATCCGGTGGCGAGCGGTGTATCGAAGCGCCAGAAGCCATTGGCGAGCTGGCTCCATCCGTTCGGGAATACACCGCTCAAATGCAGACCGTCCCGATCAATGGCATATTCCAGTCCGCCGCCGCAGGGGTCCGGGTTCCCGGGGCTGCCGATGATGTCGAAGGTGCCTCTCCAGAACAAGGTGCCCATGGTCGGTGGACAGGCTTGCTCGAACCAGACCTCCGCCCAATAGGCCACATAATGGTTGAAGTAGGCACTGGTCGTTGCCACGCATCCCAGCTCATCGGTCACCACCACTTCTACGGGACTGTCCATCAGTGGTGCAGTGGGCAGGTAGGTGGAGAATGTCCCTTGTGCGAAGCTCTGGGCGTCAAGGACAACACCGTTCGAGCCGGTGAACGTGAGTTGATAGGGGGGAACACCGCCGGCGAGGTCGACCGTGACGAAGGGGGCGTTCGGCCCGCATTGGTTCGTCACGTTGATGGACACGATCTGGCACTGGGCTTGCGCCACGACCGGAGTGCAACAGACCAAGATGAGGAGTGAACTTGATCGGATCATGAGATCTTAGGAGAAGACGCATCCGTAGAAGAACGTTGCCCGCCACTCGGCTTGCGTGATCGCGAGGATCCTAATTAACCATTTAGCAAGGGAAGATAGGTTCTTGGATATTGTGAACTCCGGGTCGATGGTCGAGCAGGTGGGGGATGTGGCTGTATCGAGCGTACCATGAGCAGTAAGCCATCAGGTCGACGAAGTGCAGCACGCTTCATAAGCGACCACGCCCGTCCCGATCGTGGATGAACAGTGGGAAAGCCATGGCCACCTGTTCCACACGGAAACGCGTCCTTTAAGGCACCGAACATCACCAAGGCATGAAAAGACAGCTACTCTCTCTCGCGCTCTTCGTTCCCGTATGGTTGGTGGCCCAGATCCCGAACGGGGGCTTCGAACAATGGTCACCCTCCGGCTCCGGCTTCAACGACCCCAACGGTTGGGTCACCGGGAACCTCACCACCTGGTCGCTGGGTGAATCGTTGATGTGTGAACAGGGCTCCCCGGGTGCGGTGGGATCGTACTACGCCAAGGTCACCACGCGCAACGTGGTGGGTGTGGGGACCCTGCCCGGCCTGATCCTCGCGGGAACAGCGGAGAACCCGGGCTTCCCTTACGCGCAACGCCCTGAGGCCTTGAATGGCACCTACCAGTACAACATTCCGTCCGGTGATCTCGGCAGCATCACCGTCTCCTTCTCCAAATGGGATGGCAGCCAGACGCAGGCGGTGGGTGGGGCCTTCGTATCGATCCAGCCGGGCACCCAGTCCAACTGGGCCAGCTTCAGTGCGCCGATCATCTGGTACACCACGGACGTTCCCGACACGGCCACCGTCACCATCCTGTCCAGCTCGGGGTCGCCAACGGCCGGCAGCACCATCTGGGTGGATGACCTCTCCTTCGGTGCCGCAACGAACATCAACGAGCAGGTCGGTGCGCCCACCTTCTCGGTGGCCATGACGCCGGGCACGGGTCGGTTGACGATCACGGCGGATGCGAACATGTCCGTGACCGAGTTGATCGACGCTCGCGGACGTGTCCAGCGCAGCGTGACCATCAACGGGCTGCGTGGGGAACTGGATGTGAACGGCCTGGCCAATGGATTGTACGTGGCCCGTGTGCGCTTCGCGGACGGCAATGTGACCAGCCGTCCGTTCATCAAGCGCTGAGCGGCGCACCGGCCCGGATGTCGCGCATCCGGTCGCACGGAACAAGTTCGTAGTCATCGAAGGACGGCCGCATGAACCTGCGGCCGTCCTCATTCGGACCGGACCGCTTGTGGTCGAACGGGCAGGGGTGGAGGATTACGGCACGCATACGCGCCCAAGGACGCGGATACCTTCCACGTCCCGCACCTCCCAAAGCACAACGCCAGGCGGACATGCGATCATCTCCCCGGGGGTGATGTTCCTTCGATCGATCAGCAGGCATCCCAGCGCGTCGAAGACGGTCAGCGTTGCACCGTTCGAGATGCGGCTAACTACGATGCCTTCGCGTGTCGCGCGCACTTGAGGAGTGGACATCTCGCCGTCCTCTCCGATACCTACCTCGTACACCTCCACCGTCCACGTCACGGTATCGCTGCCGCCACAAGGCGTGGTGTACGTATGGGTCACCGTCCAGGTACCAGCGGTCGGAAAGGTGAAGGTCGCGTCCGGTGTCGTGAACACTTCACCGTTCGTGGACGACCACAGATGCTCGCCTTCACCACCGTGGAAATAGGTCACTTCATTCCATGCCTCGCTACTGCTGCCGGTGATCGTCGCATCCACGGGAGGCAGCACATCCAGGTTCCAGGCTGCGGGATCCCCCAGCACCACATCGGCAGCGGTGGTGCGCAGCAGGCTCGCGATGGCCGGGTCAAGCCCAGCCGTATAGGTCGAAGCCGAACAGTTCTCTTGGAAGAGCGTGCAGTAGAACACGCTCGCCGCGAGGTAGGTCCCGGCCGGACTGGGGTGGCTCCCGTCGGCCACGTACAGTTCGATCTCCGGGTGCGTGTCCCGGATGATGCGCCAGGCTTCCCCCACGGGTGCGGTGAAGGCCTCGTTCGCTTCCGCCAGCGCCACATAGTTCGCCGTCAGTGCCTCCTGCATGCCCGCATAGGTGCACATGTAAGGGAAGCTCGGGCAGTTGAGGTCATCGCCATCGCGCCGTCCCCATGTCATGTAGAACACGGGCATGGTGCACGCGTTGTTCGCGCGGATCGCTTCCACAAGTTGCCCGGCACCCGCTTCCGTGCTCGTGAGTTCGAGGGGTAGCGCCCCCAGCTGGCTTTGTTCCTGCAGGGCCACGAAGTCCCAGTCCTGGGATCCGATCGCATTCAGTGTGGTGGCGGATGCCGAATGACCTTCGAAGGTGGCTCCACCGGGTGTGGACGAGGCGACGACCAGGGTATCGCCGAGGTCCAAGGCCAGCAGGCGCAAGGTGTTCGGCAGGTCGTTGGTGTAGATGTAGCTGTTGCCGATGAAGAGCATGCGTGTGACCTGTCCCCTAGATGTGTGTCCGCAAAGGAGAAGTCCCAGGATGAGGGTTGCGGTCGGCAGGCGTCGGATGAAGTGCATGGTCGCCATCAGATGATCAGTCGTACACCTCCCAGATCGGCAACGCGATAGGGGAAGTGGTCACCGGGGGAGCCGATGAACATGAAGTTGGTGGGGATGTTCCATTCCCGGCTCAGGCGGTCCACGAGCTCCGGTCCGAAGACGCCTTTCAGCTGCACCAGTTCGATGTGGATCTCCGGATAGGCACGGTCGAGCACTTTGATGTCCTGGCAGAAGGACTCGGACAGGGATTGATCCGCGGATTGCACGTTCACGATCCGGAGCTTCTTCGTGATCTCGTTCTCCTCCACGTACATCATCACCTTGTTCAACACCGCGATATCATCCCCCTTGGTGAAGTAGACGAACTCCTGGTCGGTCAACACGCGCAGGGTACGATTGATGCGCATGCGGCTCAACTTGGCCACGGCCTGCATCGAGTCGAGGAAGCTGGAGACCACCACGACGAGGTACTCCAGGATCACGTTCCGTTTGAGGAAGATGAAGATGATGAGCGCGGTGGGGATGAAGTACTGCAGGAAGACGACGAGGTGTTCCGGATGCAGCTTCACGTTGCCGTAGAGCGCGATGAGGACCGCCATCAGCGCGATGAAGACCACGAAGGGCGTGGAGCTCTCCGGCCGGGGCAGGCGCGCCCGTTTGATCTTCAGCAGGAAGTTCCCGAACGCGAAGAAGGCCATGACGATGAGAAAGGAGATCGTGTAGACACCGGCCAGCGCGGCGAGCTCACCCGCGGTGATCAACAGCACGGACAGGCAGAGCAGGAAGAAGAGGATGAGGATGCGCGGGGAACTGCCTCGCTTGGTCTCCTTCAGCAGGAATTGCGGTAACACCCGGTCCAGGGTCATGCGTTTCACCAGGCCGCTCACGCCCACGAAGCTGGTGAGCACCGCGCCACAGAGCACGAGCACAGCGTCCACCGAGATGATCGTCGCCAGGGTGCCACCACCGATCTCCTGCCCCATGTGGGAGAGCAGGGCTTCCTGATGTTGGTCCACGAGCGTCAACGGAAGTACCGACACGGCGAGCAGCGCCATCAACGGATTGATGAGCGTGACGGCCATCCACATGTTGCGCAGGGTCTTCGGGAACACCCCGGGCTGCTGCTCCTCCACGAAGTTGGCGCTGCTCTCGAAGCCGCTCACACCCAGCATGGCGGTGCTGAAGCCGAAGAAGAGCGCCATGCCTATGGATCCCGCCGGAAGCGGTGCCTGGAAGTTGAGCTGGGCCTGTTCGAGGCCATGGTTCATCAGGTACCAGCCGCCACCGATCAGCAGGAACGCCATGCTGGAGAGGTGCAGGATGAATATCACCACGGCCACCACCGACGATTCCCCGATCCCGCCGATGGTGAGCAGCAGGAAGATCGTGAGCACCGCGATCGTCGCCGCCATCACGGGCAGCACAGGGATCAGGCTATGCAGGTAGTGCATCGCCTCGGTGGAACTGATCACCGCGGTGGCCATGTAGCTGAGGATGGTCAGGCAGGCCGCGACG
>JAKQEI010000227.1 GCA_029573495.1 Bacteroidota bacterium
AGGACGCGCCCGGCGTTGACGAGCATGTTCAACAACGTGGAGAACAACGGTGCGCCCTGGGCTTTCGGTCCGGACAAACGAATGGATTGGACGAACGCATGAGCCAGCCGTTGACCATACGCACCATGGCCGAGTTCGCCGCCGCCGGCGAAGTGCCCGAGGTCCTGTTCTGGGTGGGCTGTGCGGGATCGTTCGATGACCGTGCGAAGAAGATCACCAAGGCCTTCGTGCGCATCTTGAACGCAGCCAACGTCAAGTTCGCCATCCTTGGGCAGGAGGAAAGCTGTACGGGTGATCCGGCGCGTCGTGCGGGCAACGAGTTCCTGTTCCAGATGCAGGCCTTGAACAACGTGACCGTGCTGAACGGATACGGGGTGAAGCGCATCGTCACGGCGTGCCCGCATTGCTTCAATACACTGAAGAACGAATACCCGGCCTTGGGTGGCACCTACGAGGTGTTGCATCACACCCAGTTCATCAACGCGTTGATGCAGGAAGGGCGGATCAAGGTGGAGGGCGGCAGTTTCCAAGGCAAGCGCATCACCTTTCACGATCCCTGCTACCTGGGCCGCGGCAATGGAGAGTATGAAGCACCGCGCGAGGTGTTGTTGAAGTTGGACGCAGCGTTGGTGGAGATGAAACGCAGCCGTGCGAAAGGCCTGTGCTGTGGCGCCGGCGGTGCGCAGATGTTCAAGGAAGCAGAACCCGGCACGCGTGAGGTGAACACCGAGCGCAGCGAGGAAGCGCTGGCGGAGCAGCCGAACGTCATCGCTGCGGGCTGCCCTTTCTGCAACACCATGCTGACGGATGGTGTGAAGCATTTCAACAAGGAGGCGGAGGTGAAGGTGTTGGATATTGCGGAATTGGTGGCGAACGCGGCTGACCTGTAGCGCTGGAGCTAGAGCCATGCGGAGCCGATGATCGGGTGGAGGCGAGTGATCGGGGCGGATATGTGACCAAGAATGGTCGTGAAAGAATGGTGACGAATTGGACGTTATCGGGATCGTACATTGCGTTCCCAGTGATGAACGAAACGTGTGACCGATCATGAACGCGACAGCACCATCCCCAGCGAAACGCCTGGCCGATCTGCCCGACCACGCCCGGGTCTGGGTGTACAAGACCGCCCGCGACCTCAGCCAGGCTGAACAGAACCTCGTACGTGACCGCGGTGCATCGTTCACCGGCACCTGGGCGGCACATGGCGATCCGTTGGACGCCGCCGTGGAAGTCCTGCACAACCGTTTCGTGGTGGTGGCCGTGGACGAGGAGCAGGCCATGGCCAGCGGTTGCAGCATTGACAAGAGCGTGGGTTTCATCAAGAGCCTGGAGCACGACCTCAACCTCATGCTCACCGATCGCATGGTCGTGGTGTACGAGGGTCCGAACGGCATCACCAGTTGTCGCCTCCAGACCCTGCCTGCACTGCTGAAGGACGGCAGTATCACGGCGGAGACGGTGGTCTACGACGACCTGGTCCCTACGCTCGGCGACCTGCGCACGCGCTTCGCCATGCCCTTGCGCGCCACCTGGCTGGAGCGGTACCTCGG
>JAKQEI010000239.1 GCA_029573495.1 Bacteroidota bacterium
ACGCTCTACCTCGACAAGCCGATGCGCAACCACACCCTGATGCAGACCATCGCCAGGGCGAACCGCGTCGCACCGGGCAAGACCGCTGGCCTGATCGTCGATTACGTGGGCATCTTCCGTAACCTCCAGGACGCCCTGCGCATCTACGCCAAGCCCAACCAGCCGGGGCAGCTGCCGATCAAGGACAAGGCGGCGCTGGTGGTGCAACTGGAAGGGCTGCTGAGGGACGCGCAATCGTTCTGTACGGGTCTCGGGATCGACCTGAAGGGGATCGTGAACACCCCGCCCGCACAGCGTCTGGAAGCCCTCCAGAAGGCCATGGATGTGATCCTCGAAGCGGGGGAGGACAAGACCAAGGCCTACCTGCTGCTGGCTGGTCAGGTGGCACGGACCTTCAAGGCCATCCTGCCCGACCAGGAAGCCAACGCCCATGCGCCGACCTCAGTGCTGGTCGCCTACCTCGGGGCAATGATCAAGGCCTTGCGTCCGCCACCGGACATCTCCGGGGTGATGAACGACCTCGATGCCCTGCTCGACGACTCCATCGCTACCGAGGGCTACCGCATCGGGGAGCGACCGCAAGCTGAAGCCCTGATCGACCTGTCGCAGATCGATTTCGCCGCCCTGCAGAAGAAGTTCGAGGAAGGCAAGAAGGCCACCGAGACCGAGAAGCTGAAGGGGCAGATCGAGAAGAAGCTCGACACGATGGTCCGGGAAAACAAGGGCCGGATCGACTTCCTGGAGAAGTTCCAGAAGCTGATCGAGTCCTACAACTCATCCAGTCACAACCTGGAGGCCTTCTTCAAGGAGCTGATGCACTTCGCCCAGAACCTCACCCAGGAGGAACAGCGGGCCACCCGCGAGAACCTGAGCGAGGAAGAACTGGCCATCTTCGACCTCCTGACGCAGCCCGAACCCGAGCTGACCGAGAAGGAGAAGGACGAGGTGAAGAAGGTGGCGAAGGACATGCTCGCCAAGCTGAAGGCCGAGAAGCTGGTGCTGGACTGGAAGCTGAAGACCCGGACCAAGGCGGATGTCGAGCGGACGATCCGGGACTT
>JAKQEI010000306.1 GCA_029573495.1 Bacteroidota bacterium
TGATGTCCACCCGCGCGCCCGTGCTGAACGGCTGCATCATGACCTGACCGTTGCGGTTCACGCCACCGGGGTTCAGGCCCCCGGGCTGCATGCGGATCGTGGTGGCACCGCCCCCGAGGATGCCGTCGTCGTGGAGCAGGATCGGTGGGTCCACGAGTTTGTGCACCGCCCGGATGTCGGTCTTGGACATCTCGTTGAGCATCTTGATGTCGGCCAATGCGGTCATGGCCGGAGAACGTCCGTAGACCTCCTCGGGCGCCGTGACGTAACGGGCGATGCTGTACGGGAAGCTGGTGAATCCGCCCTCGGGGGCCAGCAGCATCTTGTCCTGCACCGACAGGTAGTAGGACGCCCACGGCTTGCCCCGGGCATCTGCCCGGCCGCTGTCGTAATCGGTGCGCGGGGCCACGACATGCAGGAAGTCGAAAAACTCGTTCTGGCGCTGCGGGTTCTCCAGTGCCTTCTGCACCCGCTCTGGCAAGTTCTTCTCACCCCATCGCTGCGCCGCCTGACGCGCCGTGTGCTTGAAGCATCGGTACACCGAGTCGATGATCCCCTGGTGGTTCTCCAGAAAAAACGTATCCCGCAGGTTCACGCACCGGTAGCGCAGGCCCACGCCGGCCATGAAGTCGATGAACAGGGAGCCGGTGCCGAACGCGCCCATGCTGATCCACCGCTCGAAGTTCTGCCCGGCGAAGTTGGCCTTCGGGGAATTGCGCATCGCGTGCATGATGTTGTTGACCTGGTAGAACCAGTCCTGCACCGCGAACTGGCGGTTCAGTGCCTCGTCGGTCGTGCGCAGGTTGTGCCACTTCGACTGGCGCGGGGTCAACATCGAGTCCATGACCGATGCGAAACGGTCCAGGGCGATCTGGGGCCGGGAGTCGAAAATCTTCTGCGACTTCTTCTCACCATCGGTGCGGGCGCCCAGGAAGCCGATCTGCCGCGGGAGCACGCGCTCGGCGATCTCCTCCCAATGGGATTCCCAATTGCCACGGGACCCCTTGAGGGAGTTGTACCGGTGGCACATATCTTCGATTTTGCTCATGG
>JAKQEI010000289.1 GCA_029573495.1 Bacteroidota bacterium
ATGCGTTCGCGGACCTGGTCATAGACCTCCTGATCGGGGTCTTCGATCAAGGTGATCAGCGCTCGGATCTCGGTCTCGCTCATGCTCGCTCCATTCGTTCAACAGCGGAACGCGACGAAAATATCCGCAGGGAGCTGCTGCCTTTGACCGATCGGGCAGCATGTTTCAACCGGCGCGGGTTGAAGGCGCTCGAACAGGTGTGTCCGGTCCGCCGCAGCTCAACCCGCCGTCACGCGGTGCAGCACTTCCTCGATCATGCGATCAATGGCACCATGATGGTCCTTGCTGTATTCCTTGCGGAGGCGATTGGCGACCACGGTGCACACCGTGGCGCAGCGATGGCCGAGCACGCCACCAAGGCCGTATAGCGCGCTGGTCTCCATTTCGAAGTTCGTGCCACGCAGGCCGTCATGCTCGAAGGCCGTGAAGCGCTCGTTCAGCCCGTCCACACTGGGCAGGGCGCGCAGCTGGCGCCCTTGCGGTGCATAGAACCCGCCACTGGTCATGGTGATGCCCACCACGTTATCCGTGCCCAGCAGGCTCACCAGGTCCTTGTCGCCCGCAGCCACATACGGGACCGGCAGGTTGTCCGGCCATTCGGTCTGATGCAGCAGGGCGTTCAACAAGCGAAGCTCTGCATCCGTGTGCTCGTAAGCGTAGTAGTGCAGCACGTTGTCCAGCCCGACGCCATAGGCGCTCACGATCCGTGTATCCACCGGAATGTCCTCCTGCAAGGCGCCGCAGGTTCCCAGCCGGATGATCCGCAATGAACGGGTCTTTTCCCGGGGTGTCCGGGCCTCCAGGTCGATGTTCACCAGGGCATCGAGCTCATTCACCACGATATCGATGTTATCCGTGCCGATCCCCGTGCTCAGCGCGGTGATGCGCTCACCGTTGTACAAGCCGGTATGGGCCACGAACTCGCGGTTCTGCACCTTGTGCTCCACGCTGCTGAAGTGCCGACTGATCAGTTCCACCCGGCCCTGATCACCCACCACCAGGACGATATCGCCCAGGTTCTCTGGTCGCAGGGCGATGTGGTACACCGAACCATCCGGGTTCAGGATCAACTCGCTGGGAGGAATGATGGTGCCTGCTGGAGTGAGCGTGATGGGATGCATGGTGCAAAGGAATGAGAATGGAACGGCGCCGGATGATCGGAAGCCTGCGAAAGCGTCCTACTGCTGAGCGAAGACCTTCTGGAGCAGGGCGGTGGCGCGGGCGGCCGGGTCCTGCCGGATCTTCTTCTCCTCATCGGCGAGCAGGAGGAAGAGACCGTCCATGGCCTTCGTGGTCACGTAGGCGTTCAGATCGGGGTCCACCGCCTTGCCGCCCGTAAGCAACGACGCGGTGTTGTACGCATTGGCCACCGGCGTCCAGTAGCTTGTCAACGCCACCTGCTGGGTGGCCTTCTCCACCACGGGAGTGAACTTGGCGCGCAAGGCCTCGCTCGTCTTCTCGCGGAGGAAGTTCGTAGCCGCGTTCTCACCACCGCGCAGCAGGTTGAATCCGTCCTGGATGCTCATGCTCGTGATCGCATCAACGAACACCGGCACGGCCTCCTTGGCCGCTTCTTCAGCCGCCTTGTTCATGGTATGCTCGAAGTCCTCGACCGGCTTCTTGATGCCGAGGTCCATGAGCGTATTCTTCACTTTCATCGCTTCGGCAGGGAAGGGGATGCGGATGCGCGCATCGTTCCAGAAGCCGTCCACCACGCTCGCCTTCTCCACGCTCCGCTCCGTGCCCAGGCGCAGGGCTTCCTTCAGGCCGCTCACGACCTCTTCATTAGACAGCGCCGTGCTCGAGGGCAGCGAGTTCAATACGTTCTGCATGTCCTGTGGCGAGCACGAGAACAGGCAGACGAGCAGGAGGGAGGCAGCGGTCTTCTTCATTCAATGACGAGTTCTTCCAGGGCAAGGCGCCACGGACCGGGCACGGCGATGGACTTGTCCGCGGTATAATCGTAGCACACCATCACGCTCCGGCCTTCGGCACAGATCCCGGGCTTCGGTCCGCCCAAGCGACGGATGGCGTAGAGCAGATCGAAGCTCTTGTTGCCGATGGTGCCACACCAGGCCTCGGTTTCGATGCGGTCGGTGAGGTGCACAGGCATCCGGTAGTCCACTTCGTTGCGTGCGAGGATCAGACCCTCCTTGCGCCAGTCATGATCGGGTGCGATGAAGCCCTGGAGCAGCGCCATACGCGCCAGTTCGAACCACTGCAGATACACCGCGTTGTGCACGTGCCGGGCCATGTCCACATCGGCGAACCGGATCTGCACCGGTACCTTCAGCACGCTCATGTGATGGGGTTCAGGGTGACGCTGAACACCGTGATACTGTTCGGGTCCCGATCGAAGAAGAGCTTGTCCAGGGCCTCGATGATGTTCTTCGCCCGGAAGTATGACGTTTGCAGGCTGCCCTCACCACGCGCACTCCATTGGATGGTATAGGAGCCCGTCCGCTCCTTGTAGGTCTTCACGTAATCGAGCATGGCCCGCAGGGCATCCACCTTGTCGCTCCCGCTGGTCTGGTGGAAGAGGAAGCTCTGGTTATGCCGTGGATTGAGCGTGATGACGAATAGCTTGGTGACCGGTCCGGCCTCATCGAAGTTGAACACCAGGCTGTCCGGGCCGAGGCCGATGTAATCCGCGATCTCCTTCTGGTAGCGGGCGATCTCCAGGTTCTTGTCCCTTGTCATGCGCTTCGGGCCGCGCTCAGGCCTTGGTTCCAGGCTCCGTGGCGGGCGGGTCGAAGTTACTGTACACTGAATTGTGGCTCCGGTATTCGGGCACCAGTTCTTTGAGGATGCGCACCATGAACGTGCCGTCCGGCGCGGCAGCCAGTCGGTCCACGGCACTGAGCACCTGAGCGGGATCGGCGGTGCGCACCTTGCCGATGAGGATACGCGGATGGTGCGTGGGCAGGGTGTTCTCTGCCGTGGCCAGCAGCTCTTCGTACAGTTTCTCACCGGGTCGAAGGCCGGTGTGCACGATGGCGATGTCCGTTCCCGGTTCCCGCCCGCTCAGGCGGATCATCCGCTCGGCCAGGTCGGCGATACGCACCGGCTCGCCCATATCGAACACGAAGATCTCGCCGCCCTTGCCCATGGTGGCGGCCTCCAGCACCAATCGGCAGGCTTCCGGGATGGTCATGAAGAAGCGTGTCACTTCCGGATGGGTGAGGGTGACCGGACCTCCTGCGGCGATCTGGCGCCGGAAGAGCGGTATCACGGAGCCACTGCTGCCCAGGACATTCCCGAATCGGGTGGTGATGAAGCGTGGTGCCTGCGGCATCGTGGCGGTCAGGCTGGTGACCACCATCTCCGCAACGCGCTTGCTGGCCCCCATCACGCTCGTCGGGTTCACCGCCTTGTCCGTGCTCACCAGTACGAAGTCCTCCACGCCATGCGTACAGGCGAGTTCGGCCACGGTACGCGTCCCCAGCACGTTCGTGCGGACCGCCTCATCTGGTTGTGCCTCCATCAAGGGCACGTGCTTGTATGCGGCGGCATGGAAGACCACCTGTGGCTTGCACTCCTCGAACACGGCGTTCATTGCCCGGGTATCGCGCACATCGGCGATGCGCACATCCAGCGGAGCCGCGGACGTGGCGCGCAGTTCGGTCTCCACGTCGTACAGCCCCGATTCGGCGATGTCCACCAGAATGAGACTTGCAAGTTGCATGCGGGCGAGCTGCCGGGCCAATTCACTTCCGATGGAGCCGGCGGCGCCGGTCACCAGAACGCGGTTCCCCTTGAAGCGTGCGCGCACCTCCGCATCATCCAGTTGGATAACGGCCCTGCCTAGAAGGTCCTCGATCCGTACCTCCTTGATCTGTCCGGTGCTCAGTTGCCCGTTGATCCAGCTGCTCACCGGAGGTATCGTCAGCACACGCACCTTGGCCGCCATCGCGGCATCCACCACCTGACGCCGGTTCTCCGGATCGGGCGCCTGTATGGCGATGATCACCTCGTCCACCTCGCCCTGCGACAGGAGCTCCGGAAGCGCCTTGGTGGAGAGCACGGGCCTTCCTTCCAATCGCTTGCCCGTCTTGTTCGGGTCATCATCAACGAAGGCCACGATCTCATAGCGGACACTACCCTCACGCTCCAGCGTCCGTTTGGTGATGAGGCCTGCGGCGCCTGCACCGTGGATCACCACGTTCAGCCGGTCCTTGCCGGCCCCGCGCGATCGCAGGTGAAGCAGCTTGAAGCCGATCCGGACCACGATCAGGGCCATCGCCGTGGCCATGAAGTCGATCACGATCACCGAAGTGGGCAGGAAGTAATAGCCGTCGAAGGCGAAGTAGCGGACGGCACCGATGACCAGGAAGGTGACGGAGCCGCCGAGCACGGTGAGGAAGATCCGCCGGGCATCCTCGGTGCTCGTATGCCGCACCATCATGCGAGGAAGCCCGGCGATGAGGAAGGACGCGACCCGGACGGCCAGGTAGATCGGCAGGACCGGCAGGAGCAGGTCCACCTCCTGCTCGGGTACCTGGAAGTTGAACCGGAGCAGGTAGGCCGTGGTCAACGCCAGCAGGCTGAGCACCACATCGATCAACAGGATGCCCCAGCGCGGGAAGAGTCTCGGACCGGTCATGCGAGGCGGGAAAGATAGCCGAGCCCCGCACAACGCCCGGCCGCCTTTCTTTGCAGTTCGACCCATGCCACGGATCCTGTTCGTCGCCGCCCATCGTCCGGACCGGTCCCCAAGCCAGCGGTACCGGTTCGAACAATTCACGGACCACTGGGCCTCTCAGGGTTTCACACATGAGTACGCCTGGTTGATCGGACCGGAGGAGGACCGGGTGTTCTATTCCCCCGGTCATGTCCTGGCAAAGACGGGTATCTTCATCAGGAGCTGGATGCGCCGGGTGGAGCAGGTGGCACGGGCCAGGGAGTTCGATCTGGTGATCGTGCAGCGGGAAGCCTTCATGACCGGGAGCACGCGTTTCGAACGCAGGCTGGCTGCCAGCGGGGTGCCATTCATCTATGATTTCGATGATGCCATCTGGCACATGGATGTGAGCGAGGCCAACCGGAACCTGCGATGGCTGAAGGACCCCGCGAAGACCTCACGGATCATTGGCTTGGCGGACCTCGTGATCGCCGGCAACGACCACCTGGGTGACTACGCCCGTCAGTTCAATGACCATGTCGAGGTCATACCCACCGTTATCGACACCGATCGATACGTGGCTGGACCGGGCACGATACGCACCGATGGAAAGGTCGTGATCGGGTGGACCGGCAGTTACACAAGCCTCGCCCACCTGAGGAAGGAGCTACCCATGCTCCGTGAGTTGCATGCGCAATGGGGGGATCGGATCATCTTCAGGATCATCAGTGATCGCGACCTGGAGGCTCCGGACCTGCCGATCGAGAACGTTCGGTGGAGCAGCGCCACCGAGGTTCAGGACCTGCAGGACATCGATATCGGGATCATGCCCTTGCCCGATGATGAGTGGAGCCGGGGTAAGTGCGGCTTCAAGGGGCTGCAGTACATGGGCATGGGCAAGGCCGTGGTCCTGGGCCGGGTCGGCGTGAACAGGACCATCGTTCAGGAAGGTGTGAACGGGTTGCTCGCGGGCGCTCAGGGTGAATGGTTGGAGGCCTTGGGACAGCTCATCACGAGTTCCGACCTTCGCACCCGCCTGGGCACCGCCGCCCGACGAACGGTGGAGGAGAAGTACTCGGTCCGCGCCTGGCGCGACCGGTACCTGGAACTATTCCGAGGGTTGTTATCCGAGCGAACGAAACACTGAGAAGAACAATGGAACAGACCACCGAACTGAAACGTACCGCACTGGCACACGTGCATGAAGCCTTGGGCGCCAAGATGGTCCCGTTCGCCGGTTACCTGATGCCTGTCCAATACACCGGTGTGAACGACGAGCATCACACCGTGCGCAACGCGGTGGGCGTGTTCGATGTGAGCCACATGGGTGAATTCCTGGTCCGAGGGCCGGGTGCGCTCGACCTCATCCAGCGGATCACCACCAACGATGCGAGCAAGCTCACGGTGGGCAAGGTGCAGTACAGTTGCATGCCGAACGGAAAGGGAGGCATCGTGGACGATCTGCTCGTTTACCGGATGCAGCACAAGGACGACCACCACTACGTCCTCGTTGTGAACGCCAGCAACATCAAGAAGGACTGGGATTGGATCCAGCAGCACAACACCTTCGACGCGCAATTGGAGGACATCAGTGACCACATGTCCCTGCTCGCGGTCCAAGGACCGAAAGCGGTGGACACGCTCCGGCCGTTGTTCAAAGAGGACATTGCAGCCATGCCATACTACACGGCGATGTACGCTGAGATGAAGGACGTTGGCCTGGTCCTCATCAGCACGACAGGCTACACCGGGGCTGGTGGGTATGAGATCTATGTGCCGAACCCACTGGCCGAAAAGGCTTGGAGCGCGGTCTTTGTGGCCGGGGCGCCTTATGGGATCAAACCCGCAGGACTTGCGGCCCGCGACACCTTGCGGTTGGAGATGGGATTCTGCCTCTATGGCAACGATATCGACGACAGCACTTCACCCATCGAGGCAGGTCTTGGTTGGATCACCAAGTTCACCAAGGAGTTCGTGGATGCGAATGTGCTCAAGGCTCAGAAGGATATGGGTTCGGAGCGGAAGCTGGTCGGCTTCGAACTGTTGGATCGTGGCATCCCACGGCACGACCATCCGGTGTTGAACGAGGCCGGCGAGGTGGTAGGCAAGGTCACCAGTGGCACGATGAGCCCCACGCTGCAGAAGCCCATCGGCATGGCCTACGTGCCCGCCAGCATGGCCGTCGAAGGCGGTCATCTTTGGGTGGATATCCGTGGCAAGGCTTTGAAAGGTGTGATCGTGAAGCTACCTTTCCTCGGAAAGCCTTAGATGCAGGAGATCCCCAACAACGAGTACAAGTACCGGGTGGAGGTCTGCTTCTCACCCGGGCAGTACGACCTGTATGCTCCGGACATGGGCATCGTCGTGGTGATCGACGTCCTCCGGGCCACCAGCGCCATGGTGGCGGCCTTCGAGAACGGGGTGGACCGGATCATTCCGGTGGCCACCATCGAGGAGGCGGCGCAATACATCGGACGCAAGGGATACATCGCTGCTGCGGAACGGAACGGGGAGGTGGTCCAAGGATTCGCCTACGGGAACTCACCGTTGGCCTATGTCGGTCAGGACCTGAGGGGCCAGACGATCGTGATGACCACCACCAACGGGACCAAGGCCATCAACCTGGCCAAGAAGGCGCGCACCTTGGTCATCGGCTCGTTCCTGAACCTCACCGCACTGAGCGATTGGCTGGTGAAGCAGAACGACAACATCCTGCTGCTCTGCTCCGGCTGGAAGGACAAGTTCAACCTGGAGGACAGCGTATTCGCGGGAGCGGTGATGGAAAGGCTGTTGGAGAGCGGTAAATTCGGGGTTGAAGAGGATAGCAGCATCGCGGCCAAGTACATGTACATGAGCGCACGGGACAACTTCCTCAGTATTCTGAAGGCGGCTCCGAGGCGGCGGCGGATCGAGCAATTGCAGCTGCTTCCCGATGTGAAGTACTGCCTCACCCCGGACCAGAGCGACAAGATCCCTGTGCTGCGCGATGGAGAGCTTGTCCTGATGAACGGCACCGTGTGAAGATGCTCAAGAAGACGCTGCTGCTGGTCGTGATCCTGGGTGCCGGGCTGCTCCTGGCTTGGCCCGATCGCGCCATCGAGCCGGCACGTGCCTGGGGCTTCTATGGTCACAAGCGGATCAACCGGATGGCCTGCTTCACCCTGCCACCGGAGATGTTCGGCTTCTACAAGAAGCACATCGACTTCATCACCGATCATGCCGTGGACCCGGATAAACGGCGGTATGCGGTGGAAGGGGAGGCCCAGCGGCACTACATCGACATCGACCATTATGCTCACGGAGGCGTCGATCCTTTCGAGGTGATGCCTCGGAAGTGGCGCGATGCCGTGGAGAAATACACGGAGGATACCCTCCAGGCATACGGGATCGTTCCCTGGCACATCGAGGTCATGTTCGGCAGGCTGGTAGCCGCCTTCCAGCGGGGCGACGTGGACCGGATCCTCAGGAATAGTGCCGAACTGGGCCATTATGTGGGTGATGCCCACGTCCCCCTGCACACTACGGAGAACTACAATGGGCAGTTGACGAACCAGTACGGCATCCACGCGTTCTGGGAGAGCCGGATCCCCGAACTGAGCGCGGAGAACTACGATCATCTGGTCGGTCGTGCCACGTATGTGGACAGGGTGTTGGACATCGCCTGGGAGGCCGTCCATGCCAGCCACCTGCTCGTGGACAGCGTGCTCAGCATCGAGAAGCGCTTGAGCCTTAGCTACCCGGAGGACCGCAAGTATGTCTTCGAGGACCGAGGACGAGGGGCCATGCGGGCCTACTCACGGGAGTTCACCCAAGCGTACGAAGCCGCGATGATGGGCATGGTGGAACAACGGATGAACGAGTCGATCCGGACCTTGGGCGACATCTGGTACAGCGCGTGGGTGGTTGCCGGCCAGCCCGATCTCGGACGCTTCGAGGACAAGGATGTGAGCGATAGCCTGAAGGCGGTGCTCAAGGCTGAACAGGAATTGTACGATCAGAACCGGAAGGGCTTCGGCCGCGATCACGAATGATCCTTCGGTACCTAACGGAATTGCACGGATCGGTTGATCACCGCGCAATCCACTTCCTGGCCCACCATCTCTGAGATGGGCTGCACCTCACCCGTCACATCCAGGGCGATGGAGCCGAAACGGCCGCTATCAGGCGACAGACGACAAGCACGGAAGAAGAGGTCCTCGTCCTCGCGCATCGTCAATGCATAATCACCGGTCTCCCGCAAGGTGTCCGTGCCTTCGATGGCACCATGGAGCGTATCGTACCGCCCCCGGTCCGGGCCAGCGGCGTACTGCACCACGCAATCATAACAGGTGGCACGAAGGGAAACGGTGTACTCCTTCACCTGCTCCTTCTTGCAGGAAGGGAGCAGCAGTAGGAGAGCCGTAACACCTATCACGGACCTGAACATGGCCGCAAATTAACGCACCCAGATCGATGACGTCCGCTGTCAATGCTCGACGACCGATCGTAGCGCATCGCATTCGTACAAGGCGCCTGGTGAGATCATCGGCTCGTCGAGTGGAGGCGTGGTCCCGTAGCGTTCGACCATCAAGCGTTGGACCGTCGGAGATCCCAAGGCGTGGTCCCGCATCGGCTTCGGTTCGCAGAGATGGACACCCAGCCCTTCGGCATACATCTTCCAGACCAGTTCGGAGCAATAGATGCGGTCATCGCTCCAGCCGAAAGGAAGGTCGTAGGGCAGGCCAAGGAAGCGTTCACCCGCCTTATGCAGACGTGCGCTCAGTTCCGCACCATCCACGCGGTCCGCACCCACCCAACGTTTGGCCACCCAATGACCATCGGCACCTTGCCCCGTCCATTCATTCAGCGGCGTGAAGCGCACAGGACCAACGGCCTCGTACACCACCCACTGTCCGTCCTTCATGAACACGATGCCCACATGGGTCCATGGGGATCCGGTGGCCAGCTGCACGGCGCGTCCCTGTTCACCTCCCGTCTGCTGGAACAGGATATCGCCATCCTTGAGGGATGCGGCGGAAGGGTCCCCACCAGGACGGCCATTGTCCGAGATGGCCCTTACACCGAACACGGTGCCCGCCAGCAGGGCCAGGCCGGGCAGGATGAGGAAGCGCTTGCGCATGAGGATGGAACGTGGGGAAATGACCCAGCGTATCCCTATCAATGCTTGAACACCTGCTCGTAACGCGCCGTGTTCCCGCGTTCGTCGGTCACCTCCAGCTTGAAGGCACGGTTACCCGTGCCCTTGCTGTGCGCATCAAAGGTGTGGATCAAGGACTTGGTCTTGGGTTCGTACTCCATCAGGACCCACTGCCCATCGATGGTTGCCTTGTACTTCTCCACGCCGCTCAGGTCATCAGCCACTTTGAAGGTGAAGCGCGAGCGGCCTGCCATGTCCGCCTTCAAGTCCACGTTGGTGATGGATGGCGGCAAGGTGTCCACCATGACCGAATAGGCACCGAAGGAGCGGACCTGGGCTGACACCATCCCGGCATCGTACGTACTGCCTCCCACAGCACTGGTCTTGCCGTTGTCATCCACGCGGACGACGACCGCCTTGTTTCCAAGTTCGGCGGGAAGGGTCGGGGTTGCGATGCGGAGGGTGCCGCTCGTTTGCAACGGGGTCAAGGGCTCGTGAAGGACATGCAAGGGGGCGAATGCTCGGCCCGGGGCAGGTCTGCGCACATAGCGCACATAGGCATCGTCATACAGGGAGTGCGCGGGGAGGATGAAGGTGATGCCTTCCTCGTTCAGTTCGTTCACCGTGTCGTATCGGAAGAGTGCGCCTTCCGGTACCGCCGGCGTCCAACCAGCAGCGTCGTCCGGGGTACCTCCTTGCAGCACGAACCTCAGTTCGCTCACGTTCCCGTTCGCATCGGTCGCCCGGAACAACACCTTGCGCCGTTGGCCGGGGACCACGTTGATCCGCCCCTGTGCTTCCTCCAGGCCATAAATGCGCAACTTGTCATTGGGCTGTTTGTAGCAGCGATGGTATTCCATCTTCTGCGCCTTGAAGAGCGCATGATCCATATGGGCGTTGCAATAGCGGGTGGTGTTGAAGTCGATCTCGTCGAACCGGATGGTGAATACTGCGCCACTGTCCACGAACAGTTCGATCCTACGCACACCACATTTCGCCGCCATCGCGTCATACCTGTCCATCACGTGCAGGGCAAGACCGACGGTTCCATAGGCTAGCGGTACCGCAGCCCCTTTCAACGCGAATCGCCCGTCAGACCCTTCTGTCGGGAAGCCGAGGGCCTTGGCCGGATAGGGCCCCACACGGGAGGTATCTGTGAGCGGGTATAGCCGCACACCGATGATCTCCGGTTTCACATGGTCAGGCACGGTGATCCCCAACGCCTCCGGATCCAAGGCATGCTGGTCACTGGTGCGGCGCAGTTCGAAATGAAGGTGGGGACCGCCACTACCACCCGTGTTGCCGCTCAACGCGATGACATCACCCTGCTTCACAGGTACTGCGCCCTTCTCCGGTGTGAAGTCGATACTGAAGTCCTGCTGGCGGTATTGGACCTCCGAGCAGGCCTTGGCCACCGGCCCTTGAAGCACCTGGAGATGCCCATAGACCGAAGTGTGCCCATCCGGGTGGTCGATGTAAACGGCTTTGCCATACCCCCAAGGGCTGATCTTGATCCGGCTGACCCAGCCATCGGCTACGGCCTTCACCGGCAGGCCTTCGCGTCCTTGTGTTCGGATATCGAGCCCGGAATGGAAGTGATCGTTCCGGGGTTCCATGAAGTTCCCGCTCAGTTCAATGGGGTGGTCCATTGGCGGAATGAAACGGACAGGACCGGATTGAGCGCTAGTAGTTGATATCAATAAAATACTGGAAAACAATATAATAGAATGTCTTATTGATAGCGATGGTCGAATTGATCTCGAACGGAAGGCGGGCATCGTCATGGCGGAAGGTGCGCAAGCTAGGCCGGTGATCCCAACGGGCGGAACATCAGGTCCGTAGCCGATGAACAGCTTGGGGTTCAAACAAAAACCATGCACCTCGAACGGGTGATCCTATCTTTGACCTCGGACCATGTACGGACCCCGTCCGCACGATGAACACACTTTCCGACCGATTGCAGCATGTGCAACATCAGGTTTCCCGGATCGTCCGGGAGCATGAGGGTTTGCGCCGTAGAGCAGCCGATCTGGAAGCCGAGGTTCGCGACCACCACCGGAAGGAGGAGGTGTTGCGTGCCCGTGTGGCCGAGTTGGAACGGGAGAACGAAGTCCTACGGAAAGGGCGTTCCGCTGGTGGTGGAACGACCGGACCGGCTACGAAGGAACGGATCGACGAACTGGTGAACGAGATAGATCAATGCCTCGCGCTGCTCAAGGCGTAGCAACGATCACACGAAGCCATGGAAGAACGATCGATCAGGGTTGAACTCGCGGGCCGCGCATACCCCCTCACGATACAGGCATCGGAGGAGGAGAACGTGCGTAGGGCCGTGGAAGAGATCAATGAGAGCATAGCCCGTTTGAAGGCCAACTACCCGTTGACCGACAAGCAGGACCTGTTGGCGATGGCCTCCCTGGAAGTGACGGTACGCGCACTCAACGCCACTGCTTCGCGGCAGGAGGCGGAAGCGGAAGCCGCCCTGGGAGCGATCGAACGCATGCTGGCTGATCTCAAGGGTTGAGCCTCCTTCCATCCGGTGCGGCCCGGAACGGGACGTGACATGGTCCGCTAAAACATAGTAGGACCCATGGACATGATGAGCATTTTGATCGGCGTCCTTGTCGGCTTGGTCGGCGGAGGAACTGTCGTCTACATGGTGTTGAACGCCGCGATGAAGAAGCGGAGCAATATCATCCTGAAGGAGGCCGAGGTGCAAGCTGAAGCCCTCAAGAAGGAGAAGATCGTTCAGGCCAAGGAGAAGTTCCTTCAGTTGAAGGAAGAACACGAGAAGGAGGTGCGCGAGCGGGAGAAGCACGTGAACCAGGCACAGGAGAAGGCCAAGCAGCGGGAACAACAGCTCAGTCGGCAGCAGCAGGAACTCGGGAACAAGGAGAAGCAGGTCGACCGCTTGAAGGAGGACCTGCAACAGAAGATCACCGGATTGGAGCGTCGGCAGGAGGAGACGGAGAAGCTCCATGCCAAACAGGTCCACTTGCTGGAGAGCATAAGCGGCCTGAACGCCGAGGATGCCAAGAAACAGCTGGTGGAGAGCCTGAAGGACGAGGCTCGTACGGCCGCCATGGCCACCATCAAGGACATCCAGGACGAAGCCAAGCTCACAGCCAACAAGGAGGCCAAGCGGATCGTGATCCAGACCATCCAGCGGGTGGCCACGGAGCATGCGGTGGAGAACAGTGTGAGCGTTTTCCATATCGAGAATGATGATGTGAAAGGCCGGATCATCGGGCGCGAAGGCCGGAACATCCGCACACTGGAGGAGGCCACCGGCGTGGAGATCATCGTGGACGATACCCCCGGTGCCATCATCCTCAGCTGTTTCGATGCCGTGCGGCGTGAAGTGGCGCGACTGTCCTTGCACCAGCTGGTGAAGGATGGGCGTATTCATCCAGCGCGGATCGAGGAGATCGTAGCGAAGACCAAGAAGCACCTGGAGGAGGAGATCCTGGAGACGGGAAAGCGGACCTGCATCGACCTCGGTATCCATGGCTTGCATGGAGAGCTGATGCGGATGGTGGGCCGCATGAAGTACCGGAGCTCCTACGGGCAGAACCTCCTGCAGCACAGCCGCGAAGTGGCGAACCTCAGCGCCATCATGGCCGCAGAGCTCGGCCTCAATCCCAAGGCGGCCAAACGAGCTGGCCTGCTGCACGATATCGGAAAAGTCCCTGACGAGGAACCCGAACTGCCGCATGCCCTGCTGGGCATGAAGATGGCCGAGAAGTTCGGAGAGAAGCCGGACGTATGCAACGCCATCGGAGCCCACCACGACGAGATCGAGATGACGACCCTGCTGTCCCCGATCATCCAGGCATGCGACGCCATCAGTGGGGCCCGTCCAGGTGCGCGCCGGGAGGCGACAGAGGCCTACATCCAGCGGCTAAAGGATCTGGAAAGTCTGGCCATGAGCTACAACGGGGTCACCAAGGCCTTCGCCATACAAGCCGGACGTGAACTGCGGGTGATGGTGGAGAGCGAGAAGATCAGCGACGTACAGAGCGACGAGTTGAGCCTGCGCATCGCCGACCGCATCATGAACGAGATGACCTACCCCGGACAGGTCAAGATCACGGTCATCCGCGAGAAGCGTTCCGTGGCGGTGGCCAAGTGATCCTTGACGGTTCCGAACAAGCGAAGCGGGGCACCACCATGAGCAGTTCACCGAGCCGCCGGATCCTCGTCACGGGCGGTGCTGGTTTCATAGGCAGCCATGTCTGCGATGCGCTGGTCGCCTCGGGGCATATGGTGCGCTGCATGGACAACCTGGCCACCAGCCGTCCCGAGAATATCAGCCATCTGGAAGCGGAAAGGACCTTCTCCTTCGTGGAGGCGGATATCCGGTCCGAGGAGGATTGCAAGGCGATGGTGAACGGTATGGAGATGGTCGTGCATCTGGCGGCCTTGGGTTCCGTCCCTCGGTCCGTACAGGATCCACTCGCCACCCATGCGACCAATCTGACCGGCTTCCTGAACATGCTGGAAGCAGGTAGGCGGGCGGGTGTGCGCCGTTTCATTTATGCCTCGAGTTCGAGCGTATACGGCGATTCCCAGGATCTGCCGAAGCGCGAACCGCAGATCGGACGGCCCCTTTCACCTTATGCCGTGACCAAGGTGACCAACGAGGTGTACGCCAGCGTATACAGCCGACTGCACGGCATGGACACACTGGGGCTTCGGTTCTTCAATGTGTTCGGTGAGCGGCAGGATCCAGAAGGGCCCTATGCGGCAGCGATCCCGAAGTTCATCCGGGCCTTCCTTCGCCAGGAAGCCCCGCTCATCCACGGGGATGGACTCCAGTCACGTGATTTCACCTATGTGGGCAATGTGGCGCGTGTGATCGAACAGGCGGTGGCCGTGACGGATGCCCGCTGCACCGGCGAGGTGTTCAACGTGGCCTTCGGGGCGCGCACGACACTCCTCGAACTGGTGTGGTTGCTGCGCGAAGAACTGGCTCGTATCGACCCGGCGATCGGTCAGGTGGAGCCGGTGCATGTGGCTGAGCGGGCGGGGGACGTGCGCGATTCCCTGGCCGATATCAGCAAGGCACGGGAGCTGTTGGGATACGAGCCGACGATCGACCTGCGGGCAGGACTTCGCAAGGCCCTTCCCTGGTACCTGGAGCACTGGCGCTGATCAGGGCCGGGGCGATCGCCAGCCGCGGATCCGTCGATCATCACTTCCGGTCAGGATCAGGCCGCCGCAGGTGATCATGGCATTGATGGAATGGGTGTGGCCGGACCGATCACGCTTGGAACGGTGGGTAGGCTCGAGTGTTTCCGCGTTCCAGACCTTGAGCAAGGCATCACGGCCTGCTGTGAGGATGTAGCTGGCGGCAGGGTCGGTGATCACGGAATAGATGGTGCCCTTGTGCGCGGCCACGGAATGGACCAGGCTACCATCCAGGCGCCAGACCTTGATGTGACCATCCTTACCGCCGGACAACAGCGCCTGTTTCATGCGATGCCGGATCACGGCTGTTGCACCTCCTTCATGGCCATCGGCCCGGGCCACCTCGTTCAGATCCCGGGCCCGCAATATCCTGATCGTTCCATCGCCGGCGGCGACCGCCATTTCCTCCGCCCCACCGAACAGCTCCAGATCACGCAATTTCTCCGCGCTCAGCGGAATGGACCGCAGTTTTCGATAGCTCCCTGCACCGGCGTCGGACCAGGTCCAGGAACCAAGCATACCATCACCCCCAGCGGTGAAGAGCCCGTGCTCTCCGTATTGGAGGATCCGGAATATCCCCTTCACATGCGTCCCGTCCTCGACCACGCTCCGGCTCTTGGCACTCACGCTGAGCAGCCGTCCGCTGCCCGTACCAACGAGGACCAGATCATGCACGTGGTCGTAAGCTAGGCTGAACACCGGTTCCCCGGCATTGATCAATGCCTCCCCCTGTTCGGGTGCATCTGTTCGCCAGCGGACGACGATACCGTCACCACCGGCGCTCAGGAACGTGTCCTCATCAACGGCGCATAGGGCGTAGACGGCACCCTTGTGGCCCTCGTAACTGGTCGCCGCTTGCAGGTGATCGGCCATGGCGCAAGATCGGAACTGTGCCCGTCACCTGCCTCACCTGATCATCGTGAGAGCAACTACCAACGTTTCCGGTCCTCCCAGCGGAAGGTCCATTCCGGAGTGCGTAGATCTTCGTCCTCGCCTTCGATGAACCAGGCGCCATGATCGGGATGTGCGAGGTTCTTGAGCACGTGGATCTGCTGGGCGGGCATGTAGCTCTGGGCCAGGAGGAAGGCATTGCGGCCGTCAGCCGTGTGGGCGAGATCCACCACGATGACCGCGTGGCCGGGGCTTCCGCCCTGGATGAAGACATCCCCGATCTCCATGGGAAGGTGGCTTGCCGACCGCAGTTCCCGGCTCAAACTGAGCGTGCCGGCATAAGTGAAGACCTTGTTCAGGTAGGCTAGGAGGGCCTTATGCGAAGCATCGGGTCCACTTGTTCTCACCCACGTACAGGCATTGCCGCGCACCTGGATCCGTTCCCCATGGCTCCATCGAACGAAGTCGGCTCTGAAGCCGTTCGTGAAGCTGAAGACGATCTCCTCGTACCGCTCTTCAGCAAAGAGGTGTTCGGCACGGAGCCTCATCACCGCATCCGCACACTGCTGCAGGTCGCGGTCACCTACGCTGATGTCGATCACGGCCGCATGCACATCCTGCCGTTGCTTCAGGCCACCGTCGTAGGTGCGGACAGCCGAACCAGCAGGTAGCAGAGGGAGATCGCGGAGGTAGGCACCGAAGGAATGTGCGGGAAGGGTCACCCGGATCGCACCCATGGGCGGGGTGAAGCGGGATCCGATGCGATCACTGGAAGGCACGAAGGCCGGGCCCAGCAGGAGGCCCCAGAGAAGGAGGAGGTTCATCGCATGCGGAATGCGGACGGCACGGGGTCGTAACGGACCTCGAACCGATGATCGGATCAGGCCTTGGCCATGCCCGCCTCCTTGTTCGAAGGCAGGTAGCCGAATAGACGATTATCCTTGATCATGTTGTCCACATAAGGCGGTACCAAGGCTTCCCAACCGCCCTTTCCCTGCCTGATCAGGTCCAGCACCTGTTTGCTGAAGATGTGGAGAACGTTCGGATCGAAGGTGTTGATGTCAACGATCCGCTTATTGAACAAGAGGTAGTCATACAGCGGCTGCAGGCGCGGGTGCACCGGCATGTTGGCCGTTGTCATGATCTCCTCGTTCTCCGAGGCACGGCTCGGGTACACGTAGATCTTCAGGTCCCTGGTGAACAGGATGCCAAAGGCCTCGAGCATGCCACCATTGAGGTGCCGGTAGTACTTCTCGTCGAAGACATCGATCAGGTTGTTCACCCCGAGGATGATGCCCATGCGCGCTTTCGTGTACCGGCTGAAGTACTCAACCAGCTTGTAGTACTCCTGGTAGTTGCTGATCAGCACGGTCTGGCCCAGGGAGCACAGGATATCGGCACGATCGATGAAGTCCTTCTCGTCCACATCGCCGGTGTCCGCGCGGAGGTTGTTCAAGGTGATCTCGAAGAGCACCTGCAGGTTCTGACGGTCAACACGCTGTTCCTTGATGAACATGTTGTACCCGTTCATGATCATGTCGATGTTCACCTTCGTCACCGGCCTGAAGCTGCCACGGATGGCGAGGATGTTCTTCTTGTAAAGCGCCTCACTGGCCTGGAGGTTCTGCCCGTCCGGTCCGAAGAGGACCGCATCGGTATAACCACGCTTCACAAGCTGCAGGCTCAACAGGCGGTTGTCCACCGTGGCGAATGCAGGACCGTTCATCTGCACCATGTCCACTTCCACCACGTGCCTGCTCACGTTGTCGTAGAGCGCGGTCATGATGGTCTGAGGATCACCATGGTGCATGAGACAACCGTGGAGCAGGTTCACACCCATCACACCGATGCTCTCCTGTTGCAGGCTGATGTCCGGATCGTGCAGCCGCACATGGATGATCACGTCGTTGGTTGGAGCGTCCGGTGCCGTCTGGAAACGCACGCCGATCCAACCGTGACCGCTATGCGGACGCTCGAACGTGCTGCCCGCAACCGTGTTGGCGAAGGTGAAGAACTTCTTCGTGGGATGGTCCGCCCGGCTCAGGCGTTCCTTGATCAGACCGTACTCATGCCGGAGCATGTTCATCAAGCGGCTCTCACACACGAATCGGTTGCCCGGCTCCTTCCCGTATATGGCGTTGCTGAAGTCCTTGTCGTAGGCGCTCATCGCCTTCGCGATGGTCTGTGAAGCCCCGCCTGCCCTGAAAAAATGCCTGACGGTCTCCTGGCCGACACCGATCTCGGCGAAGGTGCCGTACAGGTCGCTGTCCATGTTGATCCGTCGAGCCTTCTGTGCGGGGCTCAAAGGCACGTGGTGGTGGTCCTGTACGATCATTCGGTCGCGGTCTGCTGGGGGTTCAAAATTAACCTGTTCCGAAGCGCCGCGCACGGAAATAGCTGATGAAGCCGGAACATGGCCCGAAGAACCGGCTCAGCCAGCGCTCTGGTCGTTGAAGCCGATGCGTCGATGGCTCCCGTCACAATATGGCTTGTTGGCTGATGCTCCGCACCGGCAGAACGCGGTGACCTTCTCCCGCATCTCCTTCCGCCCATCCGGATGAATGACCGAGCAGGAACCCTTCACCAATAGCGGGCCGTTGGCGGAGACCTCCACCTCGGTGGCTGGAGCGGCATCCTCCTTATCAGGGTCGGCACCAGCGTTCATGCGGAAGGTGAGGGCCCCGCTGGGGCATTCCTTCACCTGGGCCACGATACGTTCGGTGGAGGCTCCCTCGGGTTGGATCCAAGGCCTCTGTCCGGGTTTGAAGACCTCAGCAAGGCCCTTCCAGCATTTCCGGCTGTGGATGCACAGGTCCGATCTCCAGATGATCGTGACCTCACCATTCGTGTAACTGTGTTCTTTGCTCATCCTTTCCCGAAGGTAGATCAGGCGGCGATCCCGGGGCCATCAGACCACTGCCGACCGAAGCTGGATGGGATTCTCCAACGTTCGATGGACAGGGCAGGAGCGCGCGATCACGGCAAGGCGTTCCCGTTGTTCCTGCGGGACGGATGGGTCGAGTTCCACCTCGATGTTGATCAGGGTCTGGACCTCCGCCCCCCGTTGGGTCCGGTCCATGGTCGTGGTGATCCGGATCGGACCGATGGCCCATTGTTTACGGTCGGCGTACATGCGCAAGGTGATCGCCGTGCAGGAAGCCAGTGCGGCGAGCATGAACTCATGCGGACGTGGGCCCAGGTCGGCTCCACCTTCGTCCTCCGGCTCATCCGCGATCCATTCGTGACCTCTTGTGGATAGCTGTGTGCGATAGGGGGGACCGTCCAGGACGGCGGTCACGCTGCGAGTGGTCGTTCGATCCATGTACCGAAGATCGGCACAACCAGCCGCCCTACCAACCCGTTACCAGCAGGCGCCGGGCCCCGTTGATGCCGCAATGCTGATACTTGTCATAGGCTGCCGCAGCACATTCCCGAACGACCAGGTCATCCTCGCGTGCCACCCAGGCGTTGAGCGCGGCCTTCAGGGTGTATGCTTCCGGTGCCATCAGCCCCGTGGTCCATAGCAACGGATCCGCTCCGGTCGTGCGCAGGTGCGGGGTGAAGTAGCGCTGGCTGATGCAGGCAAGGATGATCGTGCGCCTGCTCGGTTCAGGAGGTCCATCGAACCGTTCATCCAATGAGAAGTCCATGAGGCCGTTATGACCCACATATCCGATGAGTTGGGCCCCACCGCCGGCGATCAGCGTACGATCCTCCACTTCGATGCGCTCAGGCTTCTTCCCACTGGCAAAGCCCAGCAGGTCCTCGGTGGCCTCGCGGATGTTCCTGCCGTCGTAGGCGTCCGCCACCAGGTACACCAAGCTGTCCCGGTGACGCCAGATCGCCCGATCGAGGATGTGGGGAGTTGAGGCACGTGCACAGGGAACGGATATCCACTCCTCGGATCGCGTGAAGTGGGTCTTCACCCCATAGCCACAGCCCCAGTAAAGGTTCGTCGAAGGCTTCTGTCCGTTCCCGATCCCGGCAGGAACCTTCACGATGCCTTGGTGCGCATTGTCGCACAAGGCCACGAGCACATGGGCCACGCGCACCTGCGCGTGAAGCAGAACGGTGGTGCCCAGGCCGAGTAGCAGGGTGGTGTATCGCATGATCCTTGAATGCGCGTGGATGTGCTTCGTAACCGGTCCCTTTCACGCAGGAAGCCACCCCTAGGGATGGCTTCCATGTGAGACGGGATGCCTTGTTCAGCGCATGTCGTTCACCTCCACGCCCGGGAATTTCCCTTTGTCGAAGCTGAAGAGCGCGTCGGCCAGTTCGGGGTTGGCGGTGAACTTCTTCAGATCATAGGTGACCTGGTTGCCATCCTTGTAGAGAACCTGGATGCTCTTGGGCTCCACTTTCGCCTTGTCCACCGCGATGATCACCGTGTGATAGGCGCGCTTGGAGGGGTCCATGGGGAACAGCTTCACGGTCTGCACCACGGTACCGCTGGCATCTGCCTTCTCGTCCACGAAGCTGCTCTTGAAGCCATTCTCATATTGTGTGAAGAGCTTCGACGGATCCAGTTCCTGGTCCATTTCGGCTGGATCGCTCAGGTTCACCTCGTTGGATTCCTTGTTGTAGGTGTACAGGGTGCTGCCGTCGTTGATGATCGTGTTCTTGTCAAGCACCAGACGGAACTTCCTGCCCTTCACCTTCATGTTCCCTTCCTGCTTCACATCGAGCTTGTCCTTGGTGTTCTGCAGCCGGCTGCTGAAGTCGGCCTCGAAACTGGTCCATGCCTTGGCCTTGGCCAGCAGCTTGTCCATGATGGCCTTGCTCCGTGCATCATCCTGGGCATGCACCCCGACGGCGAGCAGCAGGGAACAAGCGGTCAATAGAAGGGTCCGTTTCATCGGGCAATATTAGTGGTCACCACTTGGGCAAAGCCCGTGCCAGGCCGTGACAGCACATGACGGGCGTGGAGGAAGGTTCCGACGTGCTACTTGTTCCAATTCGGGTGCTTCTTCACGAAGGCCTTGTACTTCTTCCCACCGAGCATGGTACCCCGGCACTTCCTGGAGCCACAGTGGCAGGCCCAGGTCTTGAGCAGTTCCTTGGTGTACGGCATGTCGAATTCGAAGCCGTAATCGTAGGTGATCTCCTCCCCGGGTTCGATGGCGCGGAGGGCCTCGATGATCACCCGGTCCTTCTTCGGGTCCGGGTTCTTCTTCTTCTCGCTGTGGATGAAGGCGATCGCATTCGGCTCGCAGCTCGTGTTGATCCATCGGGCCACGGTCCCGCGCACGTTGGCATCGATGATCCATTCATCGTTCAAGGTGAAGAGGAAGGTGTGACCGGAGCTCACATCGCCGTGATAGAGCTTGTCGGCGGCTTCATGGGTCATCAGGCGGCCCTTGTACTCCACGATGGGCTCGCCTTTCCGGATACGAGCGATGGCGATGACGCCGTTCCCATGGATGGGTGAGCGGCGTTTCTTGATCTTGAGGGGTTCGGGGATCTTCGGCATGGTCAGCGGGCGGCGAAGATCGCGCTTCCATCGCACTGTCCGACACGCATCAGAAATAGAGCTTGCACACGAACACTGCGGTGATGACGCAGGCCAGGTCGGCGAGCAGCATGATGCCAAGCGTGTAGCGACTGTCCTTCACATTCACGGACCCGAAGTAAAGCGCGACCACATAGAAGGTGGTCTCCGCGGCACCTTGGAAGAGGCAGGAGAGCTGGCCGGTGAGGCTGTCCGCACCATAGGTCTTCATGGCGTCGAGCATGAAGCCACGTGAACCACCTGCGCTGAACGGCCGCATCAGAGCCACGGGAATGGCGTCGATCACCTGCTTGTCCACCCCGAACAGGGCCATCGCCCAACCGAGCCCATCCATCACGATACCCATGAGCCCGCTGTTGCGGAAGATGCTGAGCGCGGCGAGCATGGCCAGCATGTACGGCAGCACGCGCAGGCCCGTGGTGAAGCCATCCTTGGCCCCATGCACGAAACTGTCGAACATGTTGGTGCCCTTTTCGGTGAAGTACCGCTCCACCAGGAACGCATACCCCACGATAAGAGCGATGATCACCAGGAGCATGCCGTTGCTCAGGTTGTCCGTGAAGTGGAACTTGGAGACCCCGGCGAGGCCACTGATGTAGGCCATGAGCCCCCCGATGAGCGCACTGACGCCGAGCACCGCCAGCATCACAGGCAGGTTGAAGAGGTTGATGCGCTGTTTGGCCGCTACCAGGAAGAGCGCGACGAGGGTCCCCACGAAGCTGGTGATGATGCAGGGGATCATGATGTCCGCCGGGTTTGCGGCTCCCTGCGCAGCACGATACCCGATGATGCTCGTAGGCAGCAGCGTGAGGCCGGCCGCATGCAGGCACAGGAACATGATCTGGCTGTTCGTCGCGCGGTCCTTCTGCGGGTTGTCCTCCTGCATGCTTTCCATCGCCTTCAGACCGAAAGGTGTGGCCGCGCTATCCAGACCGAGGAAGTTGGCCGCGAAGTTCATCGTCATCAGTCCGTACGCAGGATGATCGCGACGCAACTCGGGAAAGACACGATGGAAGACCGGAGACAGGAAGCGGGCGACCTTCTCCATGGCACGGGAATCGATGAGCAGATTGAGCAGGCCGCAGAAGAAAGTGAGGTAACCGATCAATGGAAGCCAGAGGTCGGTGATGGTGTTCCGGCAGGTGGCGAAGAGGCCATCGGCAGGTTGCGTGCCCACGCTCTTCACCAAGGTACCGCTCTTGCTGATGGTATAGGTCGTGTCGCCCTCGACCACGGGACCATTGGCCCGGATCGCTCCGAGCAGTCCTGTATCCGGTATCGCCGTGGTGTCCAATTCGGCCACAACGAGTGGTTCTCCTTGCCTGCCGTTGACCAGGGAGCCCAGACTGTACTGTCTGCCAGCTGCGAGCATCACCAACACGTAGGTGATACTGAGCAGGAGGATGAAGGTCCAGAAGCGGCTGAGCGCCATGTTCACAAAGGACAAGACCGCGGCTGGCGCTCCGTCAGCCATGCGAACTTGTTGGTGAACAGCGGATCGTGGATGGGTCAGCCCGGTTTCCGGGCGACCAGGCCGTACACCATGGGAAGACGACCTTCCATCCCCTTGATGCGGAAAAGACCATCGGCCCCTTGCACCGCATTCTCGAAGCAGGCATGTGGCGAGCCGTCGAGCTCAACGAACCGCTCGATCACCAAGCCCTCATCCAACAGGGCGGTGAGCACTTCCGCCAGGTCATGGTTCCAAGTGACCGAGGCCAGTCGCTGAGGAGCCTCCCGGTCCGCGTAGGAACCTTGTTCCTCTTCCACGATCCGCTCGCGGTTGAAGTAGGCATATTGGACCCGTATGAAGGCATTGTCGAACATCCACACCACCGGATGGAACTCCACGAACACGAACCGGCCTCCGGGACGCAGGTAGCTGACGATGTTCCGGGCCCAGGAGCGTAGCTCGGGTAACCAGCCTATGGTGCCGTAGCTGGAGAACACCACATCGAAGCCGAATTCGAACCGGGCGACATGGTCGATGACGTTGCCGCAATGCCAGTCAGCCTTGAGGCCGCAACGTTCGGTCAGCTTCCGGGCTTCTTCGATGGCGGTGTCGGAAATGTCAAGGCCTGTGACCCTGGCGCCATGGCGCGCCAGGCTCAAGGTGTCCTGCCCGAAGTGGCATTGAAGGTGGAGCACCGCCAGGCCAGCCAATGGACCAAGCAGCTCCAACTCCAGCGCTGTCAACGGATCCCGACCCGCCACAAAACCCTCCACGTCATAAAAGGCAGAGCTCAGATGCAGCTCGGTCCGCGTGTTCCATGCTTTTCGATTGACCTCGAAGTCCGCCTTGTGGTCGGTCATGGATCAAAGGTATCGCGCGGCATGGAGCCTACTTTTGGCGCATGCTCACCGGTGCTCCTGGATCCGGGCATCCCGGCCGGAACGACCGGTGGTGGACCGTTGCCGTACTGCTGACGACGGTGTTGGTCAAGTGCTTCTTCCTGCGGGTTGACCAGGTGTTCGAGGCACATACCATGGCCTTGGACCTGTTGGCCACGGGTCAGTTCGGGCATCATTACTTCGGCTCCTGGGACCGGACCTTCCAATTCCCGGTGTATACGGCGCTCCTGGCCGCGATCTATGGTCTTGGAGGCGGAGGACAGGCCGTCCTGCTCTTCCAAGTGGCCTGTGGCACCGCGGTTGCCTGGTTCAGCCTGCGACTTGCGCGCCTCTTGCTGAAGGGTCATCCCAGGGTCCGCGTGATCGGCTTGGCCGTGGCCTTGCTGGTAGGACTGGATCCCTTTCTGGGATATTACCAGGTGCGCATGATCCACCCGTTCGCGTGGGACATGTTGATCGCCTTGGCTTTGCTGTACGCGTCCTTGACCGCCGATCCTGGTCGACGATGGACGATCTTCCTGCTGTTCGCCTTGGGAGGACTGTCCTTATTGAACAGACCGACGCTGGCCGTGTTCATGCTGCCCTTCCTGTTCCGGTTCCCCGGCTTCCTGTTCAGCCTTGACCGGCTCCCCGTGAAGGTGGCGCTGGTCATGCTGTTGTTCGGACCGATCGGATGCTGGGTGCTACGGAACCATGCGCTTACCGGTCGGTTCCAGCTCACCTCGGTCACGGACCAGATGATATGGATGGGGCAGCAGGAGGAGACCGAGGGTGGGAGCTATCAATCCGATGGTACCACCTACCTGCACCTGTTGAGCAGCGCCGAACGCCATCGGATGTTCACGGAGGACCCGGTTGAACGATCGGAACTATTCCGCGCCAAGTGGCAGGAGGAACGTGCCATGCGACCAGGCTTGGCCTGGCGGATGTTGGGAATGAAACTGAAGAACTTCTGGACCTCGAGGTCGGCCATCGGCCAGGATCACGCATCGGGCATGCAGTGGGCCATGGACCTCTATCGGGTCCATGCGGTCATCCTGTTCGGCATGTTCGTGGTTTCCCAGTTCCTTGCCGATCGGAGGCTCCGGTTCATCGGCCTGTCCGTGATGCTTCTTTCCGTTGCCCAGTGCATCTATTACTTCGAGACCCGGCATCGGTTACTGGTCGACCCCATCCTCATCACCCTCGCCATGGTGGTCGTGGTGCGGATCGGGGAACGAATTCCACGCCTTGGTAGCGCAACGCGGTGAGGAGTGCGGTCCGGGGACCGACGGTTACCTTCGCCTACATATCCATTGAAGATGAAACGGACCTTACTCCTTTCGTTGAGCCTGCTCTTCCTGTTGGGCTCCTGTGTCCCCAAGAAGAAATACGCAGCCATTCAAGCGTCCAACGAGACATTGAAGAACAAGCTGGAAGAGTGCAACCGAGGCCTTAACGATTGCAACAGCGCGAAGAGCGTGATAGAGGCGCGGTTGGCGGAGATGCAGAACAAGAACGAGCACCTGCAGGACCAGGTGGCCCAGTTGAACAACACCAACGCGGCACTGTTGAACAACGTGGGTCAGATGGCCACGCTCAGCGCCAAGGAGGCGCAGAACCTGGAGAAGTCGCTCGAGCAGATCAAGGAGCAGGACCTGCGCATCCGCCGCCTACAGGACGCATTGACCAAAAAGGACTCTGTGACGCTCGCCCTCGTTGTGAGCCTGAAGAGCTCCCTGGGCAACCTGAACGACACGGACGTGGTGGTGAACGTAGAGAAGAGCGTGGTGTTCATCTCGCTCAGCGACAAGATGGTGTTCACCAGTGGCAGCACCACCATCTCACCACGCGCCAAAGAGGTGCTCTCCAAGGTGGCCACGGTGATCAATTCGAAACCGGAGATGGAGGTATTGATAGAAGGTCACACGGACAATGTGCCCATCAGCCGGGATTGCTTCAAGGACAACTGGGACCTCAGTGTACTGCGCGCCACTGCCATCACGCGTGTCCTTCAGAAGGACTTCGGTGTCGATCCAGCGCGTATGACAGCCGGTGGGCGCAGCGAATACGTGCCACTCGTGGCCAACGACTCACCGGAGAACAAGAGCACGAACCGGAGGACCCGTATCGTCATCCTTCCGAAGATGGACCAGTTCTACGGGATGATCGAGCAGGGTCTCAAGCAGGCGAGCGAGATGGAGTGAGCGATCCGGTACAAGCCCATCACAGAGAGCCGCACCAGCCTGCGGCTCTCTCATTTCCGGTCCATGCCAGCCTCTTGCAACAGCCGCTCGATCTGGAGAAAATGACGACGTTGATGGGCGACCGGGAAACGCAGGGCGTCACCGGCCTTGAACCGGATGATCGGGCCGAGGCTGCTTGCCACTCGCATCGCGTTGAGGTCGGTGGTCCGGGCCGTTGCAAGGAGTGCCTGGATCCGGTCGCATAGGTCTACGAACCGGTCGATGCTCGTGTGAGAAGCGCCATGCTGCCGGCCAGGGTCGAACATGCGCATGGTACGCATCCGCCATCTGATAGCGCCATCAGGCCGGGGCTCCATGCCCCTGGTGAGATAGTCACCCAGCCTTCCGGGCTTGAAGTCAGGGTTCGGGCGATACCGTTCCGCGCTCCGGGCGAAGACCTTCTCGAGGCCGCGCACGTAGATACCGCTGCTGAGGTTGAGGTGCTCGAAGACCTCGAGGATGTTCCAAGCTCCTTGCTGGGTGCGGTGCAGGAGTAATTCCGCCGGCATGGCGGCAATTTCCACGGCCCGGGCACGCTGTCCGGCAATGACGAGTTCCAACCCGGTGATCAGTTGCTCCGTTCTCATGCCGCGAAGGGAAGAAGGTTCCACCGGTAGCCCACTTGACCCATGTCAAGAACGTCATCGCCTCCCCCTGATCCTGCTGAAGGTTTCCGGGGTCATGCGCAGGTAACTGGCGATGTCCTTCTGCGGTACGAGTTGCAGCAACCGGGGACTCCGCTTCACCAGGCGATCGAAACGTTCCTCCGCGCTCAGGCTCAGTTGTTCGATCTCCCGAAGGGCCCTTCCGACCAGCAGCTCCTCCAGGATCAACCGTCCGAACCGCTCCATCACCGGCTGCTCCCTGTAAAGCCGTTGAAGGTCGGCATGATCGATGCCCACGAGCACGCTGTCGGTGAGCGCCACCACATCGAACCGAGCAGGTGTTCGGGTGAGGAACGAAGCGTACTCACCGCACCAACTACCATCGTAAGCGAATCCAACGCAGATGTCCCGGCCATCATGGGGGAACGAGAGCCGCTGGACACCGCTCTTCACGATATAGAAACGTTGCTCCACCTCCCCGACGGAACAGATCGCCGAGCCTTGACCGAACGCATATTCCCGCCAGCACGGCGCGATGACGGACCACTCCTCGCCCGACAGGGTCACGTACCGTTCGATGGTCCGCCTCACGATCTCCACGCCGCGAAGTTCGGCATGCCCACTTATCGGCTCAATACGGTGGAGGCTCTGGGCCCAAGGTTGCATACGAGATCAATGACGCTCAGACGTTGCTGGAAGCCATGGCGGTCCTGGAAGACCTGGTGATACGGGCCGACGGCAGGGACGCCCATTGGCAGATCGCGTTTCGGCGTGAGTTCCGATCGCAGGTCCCACAGGGCAACACGTTCCCGCTCGGGCGTGCTGGGAAGAACAGGCCCCATGTCCGAACTGGTCATGTGGTATTCCGAGCCTTCCACATAGGCCTCGGACACGTGCACTTCGGCTGGGATCCGGAGCCACTTCAAGCCGAGCCGCAGAGTGGCCAGTTGGAGGTCGACCAACCGTTCGTGACGGGTGAGGAGGACTTGCTCGATATCCTCCGCGAAATGCAGGAACCAGGGTGATCGCCCGTACGCGCTGCGGATGGCATGCAGGTGTTGATGGGGCCAGTCCTCCACATAGGATAGCCCGACGGTGCCCATGGGCTGCTTCTTTCCGGAGTCACGTTCGATGGTCAGGTTCAGGTCCTGCCGCCCGTTAGGCCCCAGGATGGTGGTGCGTGTCCGGTAACTCTGGCGGACGTAGTGCTCACCCACGTCGATCAGGATCCGGGTGGAGCGTGCCAGCAGCGCGTAGTGTTCCACGCTTCCGAAGTAGAAGCCACTGA
>JAKQEI010000005.1 GCA_029573495.1 Bacteroidota bacterium
GAAGACCATGGCGCACTGCTCGTAATCGCGCAGGTGGCGGATGTAGCGCGCCACGTTCTGCTCGGGCTTCGTGAATTTGATGCCGCAGCTGTATGCGGGCGATTGCCGCTTCGGCGTGAGCGGATCGTTGTACCCGATGAAACCGATCTTCACGCCGGCCACGTTCGTGGTCCAGTAAGGGGGGAAGATCAGCTCACCGGCCAGTTCCTCGTTCGGATCGCGCATGGGGCCGCAGAACTCCGCGAGCTTCTCGTGCCACATGTTGGCGCAGATCTTCGAGGCCCGGTAGCCACCGAGGTCCTTCAGCATGTTCTCCTTGCCATAGACCACCTCCCAGTTGCCAGGCAGGACCAGGTCATAGCCCACACGGTTCATCAGGGGCACGATCGCGCGGCCCTCGCTCATCGCCGCCACACCACCGCCCTGGAAACAGTCGCCGCCGTCGATCACGATGGTGTTGGCCGGGTCCTCCGCGCGCAGTGTATCGATCATCGTCTTCAGCACGCCGTAGCCGCCGCGTTTCTTATACACGGCCTTGCCATTCTCCAGGAAGAACTCATCGTGCGTGTGCAGCTGCGAGTGGATGTCGCTGGTGTAAAGCAGGGTGAACTTGCCGGCCTTGCCCTGCTGAACGGCGCGCGATGTGATCAGCTCGTTCCTTCGCCCCTGGTCGGTGAATGAACCCAGCGCGACCGTGGGACCGAGGGTGAGTCCGGCTCCGAGCGCGCCGAGCGAGCGCAGCGCCTGGCGGCGGTCCATTCCTTTCTCATCGTGCGCGCCGCATGTGCAGCCGGGGGGGTGTTGGATCTCGCTCATGGTTTCTTGTAGAAGGCAGCGATGGGTGCGAAGGGGCCGTATTTGTGCTGCGTTTCGGTGAAGGTATCCACGTAGGGCCCGAAGGGATGGTCGATCGGTTTCTTGCTGATGTCCGGCCAATCACCAGTGAGGTCTTTCGTTGGTCGGGGCTGGGAGTTCACGAAGGCGGCTACATCCCAAGTCTCCTCGTCCGAGAGCTGCGGGTGTTCATAGGTGGAGCCTTGGGGCATGTTGGCCTTCACGTATCCTGCGAAGCGGCTCAGGCGGAAGAGGCCTGCACCCTGGTTGTAGCTGTGCTCACCCCATAACGGAGGATAGAGATAGGTGGCGCCATCCTTGCTCATCACCCCTTCGCCTTGTGGCCCGTGACAACTCACGCACTTGGAGGTGAAGACCTCGTGACCGCGGGCGGGATCCGCTGCCCGGTCAAGGAAGGCGAGCCTCTCGATACCGGTACCCTTCGGCACGCTGTCCTTCGCGATCCCGGTACCGAGCCATTCCATGTACGCGACGATCGCACGCATCTCCTTGCTCACACTGTCCAGCGCCACGCCATTGAGGCTTCGCTCCATGCAATCGTTCACGCGCTTTTCCACGCTCTCCAGCTTTCCGCTGCGCGAGCGCATATTGGGATAGGTGCTCCAAACGGCGCCGTAGTTGTTGCCCCATGGTCTCGTTCCCGCATCGAGGTGGCAGTTCTGGCAGTTCATGCCATTGGTCAGGTGGGCCACACTGCCGTTGGGTCCGAGGAAAGCGGCAGTCCTCGTGATCAGCTCCCGACCATAACGGATGCGGGCTTCGAGCTCATCGTCCAGGTATGCGAGGCGAGCGGTATCGGCGCCGCTCCACAAGCCATCCTCGGCGTAGGTTGCCACCTGAGGTAAGGGGTCCGGCGAAACAGGGTCTGCATCGAAGGCGCCTTCCGGTAGGAGGAACCGGCCCAAGGCGAGAACGAGGAGGATCCACGTGGCGCGGATGCTCCAGCGCATGCTCACCTTGATGGGCAGATCACCATGCTCACGCAACACCTTGAAGGCGTCATCAAGCACGTGCAGGACCACCAGCACGAGCAGGACGGCGATGAGTACGACGATCCCGGGCAACATGGTTCAGTGCGGTAGCTTCTCTCGGAACCGACCGTACACCCACGTTCCGGCCACCGCGCTGATGAATGTCACGATCACCACGCTGTATCCCGCACCGATCTGCGCGAACAACGGACCCGGGCA
>JAKQEI010000012.1 GCA_029573495.1 Bacteroidota bacterium
CGACCAACAACAACACCTTCGAGGTAACTACGGCGGCAGCCTACAGCGGGTCCAAGAGCACACGCATCGTGAACACGGCGGCCATGGACGGCCATTTGGACAACCTGGTCTCAGCAACCTACGATATGAGCAATGCCGAGCAGGTGGTGGTGAGCTTCCGTTATGCCTATGCCCAGCGGAACAGCTCCAGCGATGACCGCCTGCGGATCTATGTGTCGAACAACTGCGGCACGTCGTGGTCGCTCCGCAAGCAACTACGCGGGTCCACCGACCTGAACACCGCCGGCAATCCGGCAACGGGCAGCTTCATCCCGAGCAACAGCCAGTGGGGCTATGCCGAGGTGACCAACATCAGCGAATCCTACCATGTGAGCAACTTCCGGGTGCGCTTCGAATTCGAGAGCAACGGAGGCAACAACATCTACCTCGACGACATCAACCTGAACAGTCAGGCGGTCGGCTTGGAGGAACTGTTCCAGGGCGGGGCCTCGCTGGCGGTGGTCCCCAACCCTGCACATGGCACCGCACAGGCCTTGGTCGAACTTGCGACCGGTGGTCAGGCGGTGCTGACGATCGACGATGTGCTGGGCCGCCATGTGGCCGTGGTGCATCAAGGCCTGGTGCAGGCGGGCCTGCAACGGATCGACCTGCCGGTCAGTGCGCTTGTTCCCGGCGTATACCTGTTGCGGCTACAGTATGCCGATCGCTCGGAGACCGTGCGTTTCGTAGTGGAGTAGACCGGGACCGGGCTATACATGAGAAAACCCCGCAAATGCGGGGTTTTCCTTTGGTTGACCGACCAGGGCTCGAACCTGGACTCTTCTGAACCAAAATCAGACGTGTTGCCAGTTACACCATCGGTCAATACCGCTTCGGCTGGCACCAAAGCGCCGCAAAAGTAAGCGATCGGGCAATGCCCGCAATATTGGACCTCGGCCCCGCCGGGACTTTCGGTATTTTCGCCGCCGTACGTCCCGTCCTTTCCGCTGAGGGTGTGGTCGTTACCGAATTCCCGAACCCTGCGCATGGACTATAAGAAGCTGAACGTCATCACGGGCTGGCTCGTCTTCCTGGTGGCCGCCTGGACCTACGTCACCACGATCGAACCCACGGCCAGTTTCTGGGACTGTGGGGAATTCCTGGCCACGGCGAACAAACTGGAGGTGGGCCACCCGCCCGGAGCTCCCTTGTTCATGATGATCGGTCGAGTGGCGAGCGCCTTCGTCGGTCCGGAGGACGTGCCCGTGGCCATCAATATGCTCAGCGCCTTGTGCAGTGCCTTCACCATCCTTTTCCTCTTCTGGACCATCACGCACATGGCCCACAAGGTGATCACCCGGAACGGGGACGAACCGGGGACCGGTGGCATCCTGGCCGTACTGGGCAGCGGCATCGTCGGAGCGCTGGCCTACACCTGGAGCGACACCTTCTGGTTCAGCGCGGTGGAGGCGGAGGTGTATTCCATGTCCTCCCTGTTCACGGCGATCACCTTCTGGGCGATCCTGAAATGGGAGAACGTGGCCCATGAAGCGCATAGCACCCGCTGGCTCATCCTCATCTGCTACCTCCTCGGGCTGGGCATCGGTGTGCAGCTGCTGGCATTGTTGTGCATCCCGCCCATCGCCATGGTGTACTACTTCAAGCGCTACGAGACCACGCCGAAGGGCATCCTCACGGCCTTCGTGATCAGTGCGATCATCCTGGGCACCATCCAGAGCGTGATCATCCCGGGTGTGGCGAAAGTGGCCGGCAAGTTCGAGCTGCTCTTCGTGAACGACCTGGGCCTGCCCTTCAATAGCGGCAACCTGTTCTACTTCCTCCTGGTCGCCACCTTGATCGTACTGGGCCTGCGCTGGACCCAACGCACGGGTCGCGTGATCGCGAACACGGTGATCCTGGGCATCACGGTGATCCTTATCGGGTACAGCACGTACGCCATGACCGTGATCCGCAGCCTGGCGAACCCACCGATCGACGAGAACAACCCGGAGAACGTCTTCAACCTGGTGAGCTACCTGAACCGGGAGCAATACGGGGACCGCCCGCTTTTGATCGGCCAGTTCTGGGACAGCCCCTATGCCGCCGAACGCAAGGATGGTACTCCTGTCTACAGCGCGGTGTACCGCATCGAGAAGAACGGCCGGCTCGTGAAGAACGAGTACGACGGATGGAGCGCCGAACATTTCGTGGCGGAGAATCCGGGACACACCATCGACCACGCCTATGTGATCACCGATCCGCGCAAGGGCACCGAGGTGGTGTACGAACCCGAGTTCACGATGCTCTTCCCGCGGATGTACAGTTCGCAACGCAGCCACGTGGATGCGTACAAGGAATGGAGCGATTTCAAGGGCCGCCCCATGCGCTCCACCGACCGGGAAGGCAAGCCGACCGTGATCCACAAGCCGACCTTCGCGGAGAACATGCGCTTCTTCTTCAGCTACCAGCTGGATTGGATGTACTGGCGCTACTTCCTCTGGAACTTCGCCGGCCGTCAGAATGATATCCAGGGCCACGGCAACATCCTGGAAGGGAACTGGCTGAGCGGTGTGGATATGATCGACGAGCAACGGCTCGGTTCGCAGGAGTTCCTTCCGTCGAGCATGACGGAGAACAAGGGCTACAACCGCTTCTATCTGCTCCCGCTCCTTCTGGGGATGATCGGCTTCGTGTACCAGCTCGTGCGGCACCCGAAGGATTGGGCGATCACCCTGATGCTGTTCTTCTTCACCGGCATCGCCATCGTCATCTACCTGAACCAGTACCCCTTCCAACCCAGGGAGCGGGACTATGCCTACGTGGGTTCGTTCTATGCCTTCGCAGTGTGGATCGGACTCGGCGTACTTGCCCTCTATGATGCCGCCCGGAGCATCACCCAGAAGGAGCTTGGCATGGCGGTGGGTGCGGCTGCCGGCCTTGGCGCGTTGAAGTACCTGGTGGAATGGGATGGTGACCACTCCATGTCGTACACCATCCTGTACATGGCCCTGGTGGGGGGTGCCGCCCTTTTCGCCTTCCACCTGCTTGGGCGTGTGATGAAGAACAGCGTCTTGCATGCGGCTTTGGCCACGGTCCTGGGCCTTGTCATCCCCGTGGTGATGGTGGCCGATGGCTGGGACGATCACGATCGCAGTACACGCATGCCCGCGCGCGACCTCGCTTCGGACTACCTGGAGAGCTGTGCACCGAACGCCATCCTCTTCACCAATGGGGACAACGACACCTTCCCGTTGTGGTATGCGCAGGAGGTGGAGGGCATCCGCACCGATGTGCGCGTGGTGAACCTGAGCCTGCTGAACACCGATTGGTACGCCGACCAGATGCGCCGCAAGGCCTATGAGAGCGAGCCCGTGCCCATCATGATGGATCCCGGCAAGTACCGGCAGGGAACGCGTGATGTGGTGGCCCTGATCCCACAGAGCAAGACGTACCGCGACCTGAAGGAGATGATGGACTTCGTGACCAACGACCGCAACATGCAGGTGCTTTTCCAGCGCGGCGTGAAGGACGCCTGGTTCCCGACGGACATGTTCAGCCTGAAGGCGGACAGCGCGGATGTTTTCGGCTCCGGCACCCTGCAGGTCGGGGACTCCGGCTGGGTACCCCGCGTCGAATGGAAGATCGACCGCCAGGTGTTGTTGAAGAACAACCTCCTGCTCCTTGACATGCTGGCCAACAACAACTGGAAGCGGCCCATCTACTTCGCGGTGACCACCGGACCGGATAGCTACATCAACCTCCAGGACCACTTCCAGCTGGAAGGCCTCACCTACCGCCTGGTTCCGGTGAAGACCCCCAATCGCAACCCGAACATGAACGGACGTGTGGCCACGGACATCATGTACGACAACGTGATGAACAAGTTCAAGTGGGGCAACATGGATACCGAGGGGGACATCTACCTGGACGAGAACATCCTGCGCATGACCACCAATCTGCGGCTCCAGTTGAGCAGCCTGGCGGAAGCCCTGATCCAGGAAGGGCGTGATGAGCAGGCGCGCAAGATCCTGGACCTCTCATTGGAGATGATGCCTGAGCGCAATGTGCCCTTCACCCGCATCATGCTCCCCACAGTGGAAGCCTACTATGACATCGGTGATACGGCCAAGGCCAACGCCATTTCCGATCGTCTCTTCACCATCATGGAGGAGAACATGGCACACTTCCTGAGCCTTGATCGGCGGTTCGCCGAGCGGCTGGGGGATGACATGGCACTCACCCACGCGGTGATGGGACGCCTGGCCACCGAGGCCATGCGTTCGGACAGCACCTTCGGCGAAGGCCTGAAGGAACGGTTCGATGCGATGGAGGAGCAGTACCAGGGCAAGCTGATGGAGTTGAGCTCGGGCCGCCGTGCGGGTCAGCGCATGCGCTTCTGACCCATGGCACCGGCGCGGGTCCCACGCATCGTGCAGTGGCTTCTGCCCGGCTTCACCTGGCGCATACCGACCAAGGAGCGGGTGCTCTATCTGACCTTCGACGATGGTCCGATCCCGGAGGTGACGCCCTGGGTATTGGACGAACTGGCGCATGCCGGGGCGAAGGCCACCTTCTTCTGCATCGGCAGGAACGGAGCCGCTAATCCCGGTATCCTGGCGCGCATCCGTGCGGAAGGGCATGGCGTGGGGGACCACACCTGGGACCATGTGCGGGGGAGACGGACGGACACCAGCACCTATCTCGGGAGCGTGGCTCGTTCCTCGGGGATCACAAGCCGTTCGCTGTTCCGTCCACCTTACGGCAGCCTGACCATGGCCCAGGTCAGGGCGCTGCGTAGGTCTTTCCGGATCGTACTATGGGATGTCCTCAGCGGCGACTATGATCCGCGCGTGGATGCCGCCGAATGTATCCGCAGGGTGATCGACCACGCCCGTCCGGGATCGATCGTCGTGTTCCATGACAGCCTGAAGGCGGAGGCCACCTTGCGCGGAGCGCTTCCCAAGGTCCTGGAACACTACGGTCGGGCCGGTTATCGCTTCGAGGCCCTGCCCTTCGCTACGGTGGGGTGATCGAAAGCACGGTGTATTCGACCCGGCGATTGGCGGCGTGCTCCTCCTCTGAACAGGTGACGCCGGGCGCACAGTGGTTCTTCAACTTGGAGATCCCGTATCCTTTGGCCACCAGGCGGTCCCTGGCCACGCCCTTGCCTGCGAGGTACTCCACGATCGCATCCGCGCGCCTCTGATCCAACTTCGCCGACTCCGCACCATCACGCGAATCGCTGTGCACACCGATCTCCACCTTGATGCCCGGATTCACGTTCATCCGCTCGGCCAGGCCATCGAGCTCCGTACGCGCGACGGGATCCAGCTTGGCGTCGTTCCTCGCCCAACGCACGTACTTCAGCGGGACAGGGCTTCCGATGAGCATCGGCTCGAAGGATAGATCGCGCACCTCGTTCAGGTCGATGATGCCTTCCCGCATGCCGATGGTGCTCACGGGGATGCTCATGCTGTAGTAGCCGGGCTTCTCGAGAAGCACCTCGAACTCCTCATTGCTCTGCATGCGGATGCTGAAATCCCCACCCTCCCCGGTCTGGAAGGATTCGGAGAAGAAGCTGCTGAGGTTAACGACCGTCACGGTGACCCCTTCCACGAACCCTGGCACGTCCCTCTGCCGGATGGTCCCACGCAGCCAGATGCCCGCACTGGCCACCAGGTGGATGTCCCGTGATAGGATCTGTTGCATCTCGATCCTGTCCGTGCTCACATGCTGAACGCCGGGATAGCGCCCCTTCATCTCCGCCCTCACCTGGTACTCCCTGTTCTTCTCCACGGGGAAGGTGTACTCGCCGCGCGAATCGGTCATGGTGGTGGCCAGGAGCGCACCGTTCTTATCAAGGAGCTTCACCTCCAGATCGAACAAGGGCGATCCGGTGTCGTCGTCAATGACCGTACCCGTCACGAGGAAGCTCTGCTCGAGGGGCGCGAGCATCTCGAACGCATAGATGTCGTCGTCACCAGCGCCGCCCTCCCGGTTGCTGGAGAAGAAACCACGACGACCCGCTTTGTCGATGATGAATGCGAAGTCGTCGTGCGTACCGTTGACAGGAGCACCAACGTTCATCGGTGGAGCGAACTCGTCCAATCCGAGGTAGCTGGCCGCAAGGATGTCCATACCCCCGAGCCCGGGATGTCCGTTGCTGGAGAAGTACAGGGTCCCATCCGAACCGATGAACGGAAAGGCCTCGTTCTGGGGCGTGTTGATGATGGAGCCCAGGTTGACCGGCTCGCCCCATTGACCGCCCTGATCTATGCACATGTAGATGTCCGTACCGCCATAGCCACCCGGCATATCGCTCACGAAGAAGAGTCGTTTGCCGTCATTGGACAAGGCCGGGTGTCCCACGCTGATCTCCGAATTGTTGTAGAGGAACTGCTCCACTCTACCCCAGGAGCCATCCTGGGCGTAAGCCTTGTAGATGGCCAGTCGTGAGATACCACCCGAGCTCTTCTGCGAACGGCCACCATAGTAGTTGTTGCGCGTGAACCAGATCACGTCCCCGCTCGCACTGGCGGTCGCTGGTCCCTCGTGCAGCTTGGTGTTCACTGAACCCTCCAGCGCTCTTGCATTGGCCAGATCACCGTTCGGGGTGACATCGGCGACGAACAGATCGAGGAAAGGCTGGTCGTTCCAGGCGGCGCGACGTTCGATGCCGGTGGTGATGTTCCGTGCAGATGAGAAGATCACGCGATCGTTGCCGAGCCATGCGGTGCCGAAGTCGGAGAAAGCCGTGTTGATCCCGGTGGGCCTCACGATGAAACGGTCCGGTGTGGCCATGAAGTTGCGCGCAAAGCCGTTGATGTTGCTGCGCAGCGGGCTGCCTTCGGTCGCCGTGGCCGCCAGGTAGCGGTCCATCCACTCCTCCGCCTCCACGTACTTACCATTGCTCTTCAACGCCTCTGCGTAGTGGTACATCTCCTGCGGCTCCCGGTTCAGGAACTTCACCACCATGGCATACCACTTCTCCGCCTGGTCGCTCTGCCCCGTCCGCATGTAGCACTCGGCAAGGCGTTTGGTCACGTGCTCGTTCACCGCGCCGAGCTCCGTGGCCGTCTTGTAAGCCTCGATGGCGCGGGCATAGGCCATCTGTTCGAAATAACGGTCCGCCTCCTTGATGTACGGGTCCGCATTGCCCTGGGCCGCTGCCGGATGCAGCAACAGGAGCGTAAGGGATAGAAGGACCAGCGCGCGTACCATCAGAAGTAACGGGGTGAAATGGTGCGGCCGCGTAGGAAGCGGAAGTCGTAGCTGAGCATCACCTCATGGGTTCCGGCATTGTAGGCACCGATCGCCGTGGTGGTGAGGTCGAAGGCATAACCGGCGCGCAACTGGTCGTTGATCTGGTACTGACCCATCACGCCGAAGGAGTTGCCGAGGCGGTACATGGCACCGAACCAGATGCGTTCGCGCAGCAGGAAGTTCGCATTCACGTCGAGGGAGAACGGGGCACCTTCGACGGTGCGGAACAGGAAGGAAGGCTTGAACTTGATGTCCTTCGAGATATCCATGACATAGCCCGCCATGAGGAAGTAATGCCGGGCCTCCTTGGCCGGGGTCACCGCACCGCCGCTCACGTCGTTCAGGTCGTTCTCCAACAGTTTGGGAGCGGATAGGCCGACGTAGTAACGCGGTGCATGCCAGAAAAGACCGAAACCGAAATTCGGCAGCATTCGGCTCTGGATGTTCACGTTGGCGGGATCGTTCTCCACTACCCGGCTGAGCGATGCCAGATCGGCTTGGTACATGTTCACCCCACCCTTCAGACCAAAGGCCAGACGGGTATCGGTCCCGGTGCGGATACGATAGGCGAAGTCCGCATAGGCGGAGGTCTGCCTGGCCGGTCCGATCCGATCGTTGATGGCGGAAAGGCCGAGTGCGATGCTCTCGTTCTTCAAAGGCGTGTGCGCCAGGAAGGTCTGCGTGGTGGGCGCACCATCGAAACCCACCCATTGATGACGGGATAGGGCCATCACGGTGAACACATCAGCGCTGCCGGCATAGCCCGGATTGAAGGCCAGCGTGTTGAACATGTACTGGCTGAACAATGGATCCTGCTGTGCGGAGGCCACCGGTACGAACCCCCACGTGCAGGCGAGGAGGACCAGGAGCTGTCGGGTCCTTCTCATCGGATCAATTGGATATAGCCGGTGAACGGCTCCTCATCGGGAACCAGTTCAACAACGTAGTAGTAGGTGCCAGCCGGTGCTGGACCGGAGATCAACGCATCGGGCGAGGAACCATCCCATACGACGCTCTGGTTGTCGTACCCCGCACCATCGAAGACCTTCGCCCCCCAGCGGTTGAAGATCCTCACCGTGTTGTTCGGGAAGCCCTCGATCCCGGGGATCAGGAACCGATCATTCACACCATCGTCGTTCGGCGAGAAGGACTGCGGGATGAACACCTCGGTATCGAAGGAGCAGGGGCTCGTCGCCGCTACCTGGAATTCCGAACATCCGTAAGCATCCGATATGGTCGCGGAGAAGGGACTGCTCACAATGACCGGATCGCTGGTGAAGACATAAGGCGAAGTCGCGGAGAGGATGCCCGGATCACCAGCGACCGTGTAGGACATCGGATCACCTCCCAGAATGCTGAAGCTGACGACGTACGTCCGGTCAACCTCATTGCAGATGGTCGTCACTTCCACCGCCTCCGGGTTGCTCACCACCTCCACCTTCACTACGCTGGAAGCAGGGGCACAGCCGGGAACCTGAACGGTGTAGATGAAGTCATAGTCGGCTGGGGCAAGCTGCGTGGTATTGAGGACATCACCACTGAGGGCGCCGGTCCCGCTCTGATCGAGCCAGGTCCCACCGGCATCCGGTGTTCCGTTCAGTGCCGGGAACAGCGGGAAGGCCAGCAACGTATCACACACGACCACCTCACCCTGCAAGCCCGGATCCGGACGTGGGTTGATGGTGATCTGGAAGACCGCGCTGGAATCCGGACAATAGGCGTTGCCGACCACGGTGTACGCATAGCTGCCGCTCGGTCGTGTAGCCGGGTCGAGCATGCCATCGAACGGTCCACCAGGACCGCTCCAGGTCCCGCCATCATCCGGCTCACCAACGAGCAGGCTTGCCAGGTCCAACACCGGATCGCCCGCACAGATCACCATGGGATCCGGAGCCGATCCAGGATCCGGGTAATCCACCGTGGAGATGAGCAAGGTCGCCTGCACCGATCCGCAACCGGGATCCTCGATGGTGTATACGAAGGCGTTCTGGCCGCCTGGTGGCAGCACGGTAGCGTTCAACAAGCTGTCCTCCACGATCGCACCGGTACCGTTCAGGTCGGTCCAGTTCCCACCCTGGTCCGGGGTGCCATCCAACGCATTGAAGAGGGAGAAGCGTGGCTCCGCACCACAGATGGTCAGGGTGTTGTCATCACCCGCATCCGCACCGGACCCCACATTCACCGTGATCGTGGCCACCGCATCGGGGCATGGCGGATCTCCGTTGATCCGATATTCGAACGCATAGGTGCCGTTCCCCACGGCTGATGGATCAAAGGTGCAACCGTTCAAGGCACCGGTACCATTGATGTCCGACCAGGTCCCGCCCTCTCCTGCTCCACTGCCCAGCGCCGCGCACAGATCCACCTCGGTCTGGGTGGCGCAAGCGGCAATGGTGGCACTCGTTCCTGCGAAGGGTGCCAGATTCCTGTTGATCGTCAAGCGCGCCGTATCGTTCACACAAGGCGCCGTACCCAGGATCACATAACTGAATACCCCGCCTTCCTCGCTCGCCGGATCGAAGGTCGGAACGTGTCCCTCACCACCCTCTACGTACCAGGCACCTCCTTGTTGTGGAAGGCCGCCCAGTTCCCCGATCATGTTGAACGATGCGAAGCTTGAACAGATGTCGATCGTGCGATCGTCGCCCGCATACGGCGCCAGGGGTTCCGTCACAGTGATGATCGCCTGATCCGCCGCGCATGGAGCCTGACCCGGAACACGGTACATGTAGGAGCCCGGCGAATCCACTGCCGGGTTATAGATCCCGGAGACGACAACGGGACTGGGGAGGATGGTCCATGTTCCACCGGTCTGAGCATTCGGCCCGAGCAGGCTGAAGAGATCGATCGGGGCATCATTGGAACAGATGCTCAACGGGCTATCATCGCCGGCGTTAGGAGGTGTTCGCACCACGACCGTCACCAAGGCGGTATCCGCTGCACAGGAGCCCACGCCCGGCACGATGTACTTGTAAATGCCGGGCTCATCCGTTCCCGGTTGGAAAGTGCCATCGTGCGCTAGACCGGAAGGGTTCAGCCAGGTCCCGTTCCCATCGGGGTCGCAACTCAAGCTGCCGATGAGTTGGCTCTGCTCATCGGTCAGGCAGAAGGTCTGCGTTCCATCGCAACCGGCGAAGGGACCTTCCTGCACCGTTACGCTAACAAAGGCCGTGTCGCTCGCACAGCTGGAGGTTCCTGGGATCACATATCGGAGTTCACAGGTGGTGTTGGCCGGGGTCGAACTACCATTGAACGCTCCACCGATCAATCCACCACATCCATTCACGTCGGTCCATGCTCCTCCGGGTTGCGGGGTACCACCCAGGGAAGAGAATAGATCGAGCAGCTGGTTCTGGCAGATGGTCACAGAGGCATCCTCGCCAGCGTCCAGCGCATCGGCAAGGTTCAATGTGACAACGGCAGTGGCTGCGGGACAGGGGCCTGTTCCAGCGACCGTGTAGGTGAAGTGATAGGTGCCCGGCGCAAGGCTCGTGGCATCCAGCACCCCACCCGTCAATTGTCCAGTTCCATCATCGTCACTCCAGGTGCCGCCAGCGTTCGGTGTGCCACCAAGTCCAGCAGCCAATTGTATCGCATCATCCCCAACACAAGCCGCGAGGTTGCCGTTCGTTCCCGCATTGGGCCTTGGGACCAAGGTCACCTGCACCTGGGCCGTGGCGTTGACGCAAGGTGTCAAGCCGGCCACGGTGTACAGGTAGGCCCCGCTCACATCCATGGTCGGATCGAAGAACTGCGAATGATCCAGGCCGCCGAATGTCCAGCTTCCGCCCGTATCCGGTGTTCCATCGAGCAGGTCGTACAAGGCCACCTGAGGCCCACCGGAGCAGATCTGCACGGCCGAACTGATGCCCGCGTTGGGCGCGTTGTTCACGATGATGGTAGCCGTCGCGGAGTCCGACTCGCAGGGGGTCAGGCCGAGGATGCGGTACTTGTATACCCCGGGCGCTGCCGTTCCGGGCGTGAACAGCTCACCCACCTGCACTCCTAAGGGGTCGTACCATGTTCCCGTTTGCTCCGGCGTACCGGTAAGGACCGTGAAGAGCGAGAACGGTTGGGCGTTGCTGCAGATCGTCCTCACCCCGTTGTTCCCTGCATCGGGTTGATGGTTCTGGATCACGTTCACCTGCGCCTGAGCGCCTGCGCATGGAGCCGTACCCGGCACCGTGTAGGTATACACACCGGGCTCACTTTGTCCGGGAATGTAGATGCCTTGGTGCGACTCCAGCTCAGGGTCCACCCAAGTACCGAATGTCTGCGGCGATCCGTTCAACACGTTCAACAGGGGAAAGGCGGGGTCATTGTCACAGACGATGACCTGGCCGTTGAAACCGGCGTTGGGCGGTTGGTTCACGGTCATCGCGACGGTGGCAGTAACTGCCGAACATCCCTGCGGACCTTCGACACGGTACACATACACACCGGCTGCATCAACCCCAGGCTGGAACACCCCGCTATGGGATGCCCCGGTCGGCTGGTAAGTCCAAGTACCACCGACCTGCGCGTTCGGTCCCAACAAAGGAAGCATCGGGACTGAACCCTGATTCGCACAGACGCTATATGAGGTGGACACTCCGGCGTTCGCACGCGGATTCACGATGATGGTCAAGGTACTGGACGCGTTCGGGCATGGCGACTGGCCGGTCACCGTGTAGGTGTAGATATAGGTGCCGGGCACCACCATGGAAGGGTTGAAGAAGCCCGACACGATGGAGGTGGACGGAGCCGGTCCTCGCCAGGTACCGTTCATCAAAGAAGGGGAGCCGCCCAGGCTGTCCACCATGGCGAACCCGGTGGCATTGTCACAGACGGTGATGGTACGGCTCGTGCCTGCGTTGGGTGGCTGCCGCACGATCACTGTGGCTTGTGCGGTCGCATTCGCACAAGGCGGAAGACCGGCGACCGTGTAGGTATAGGTACCCGGGGCTGTTTGACCGGGGATGAAAAGCCCATTGAAGCTCGTCGTCGCCGGCGCCGGTCCTGACCAGGTACCACCCGGATCGGGGCTCCCTCCCAATACCGTGATCAGGTTGACGCTTGGTCCACCTGCACAGAGCGTCGTGCTCCCGTTGCTCCCTGCCTGTGGTGCCGCGTTCTCCGTTACGGTCACGATGGCGATGTCCGATGGGCACGGAGAGAGACCCGTTACGGTGTAGGTGTAATCACCGGGGTCGTCCATCAGCGGTTGGTACAGGCCATTGTGGTTGCCAGGGGGTGGGCCCGGACTCGTCCAGGACCCGCCTGGGGTCGGGCTGCCCGTCAACCGATCGAACAACAGGAAGGAGGAGCTGTTGCTGCACACGGTGGTATCGCCATTCCCACCTGCGTCCACCGCCTGGTTCACGTTCACCGTGAGCGAGGCGGTACCCGGACTGCAGGGGGCGGTTCCGGCCACCGTGTAGATGTATACCCCCGGTGCATCCACGCCCGGAACGAAGATGTTCGCATGGGGGTCACCATTGAAGGTCCAGCTACCCGGTTGCGGACTTCCACCGAGTCGGAGGGTCATGTTGAAAGGACCGTCGCTGCTGCACACCGTCGTCGATGCGCTCGTTCCAGCGACCGGGGCGGCCACTTCTGCAACGGTCACCGTGGAGCTGGCGTTCGGGCAGGGTGCGGTGCCGTTGAGCGTGTAGGTGAACACACCCGGGTTGTTCGTTGGTGGGTCGTACGTACCGCTACCAGGGCTCCACGTACCGCCGGTCTGTGGGTTGCCGGTCAGCAGGGTGAAGAGGTTGAACGACCCGCTGTTGCTGCACACCGTGGTGCTTGCGCTCAACCCGGGGTTACGCGCTGCGATGACGGTCACGCTCACCAGGGCATTGTCCGCGGCACAGGAGGCGGAGCCACTCAGTTCGTAACGGAAGCTGTAGGTACCGGCGGCCTGCAAGGTGGCGTTGAAGAACTGGCCGGTGACAGCGTTCGTACCCGAAAGTTCGACCCATGTACCACCGGGTTGTGGCGTACCTCCGAGCCCAGAGAAGAGATCCACCAGGGTATTGGACCCGCACACCGTAAGCGAACCGTTCGCACCTGCGTCCAGGGCGGCCACGATGGTCACACGCACGGTGGCTTGGTCAGCGCCGCATTGGCCGGTGCCCGGGACGGTATAGGTGAAGTCGTAATCACCCGGTGCCATGCCGGTGGGGGTGAAGACACCCGCGGTCAACTGGCCGGTCGCGTCATCATCGGTCCAGGTACCACCGGAGGTGGGCGTACCACCGAGTTCGGCGAAGAGGTCCACATCCCCGGCATCGGAACACACGGTGATGGTGGCATCGGTACCCGCATCCGGTGCCTGGTTCACGGTGATGGCCACCGTTGCCGAGGCATTCGTGCAGGGCGGTGTTCCGGTCACCGTATAGGTGTACACGCCAGGCGCACTTGTGCCCGGGGTGAAGATCGCCGTGCCGGGTCCGCCGCCGGGAACGGTCCACGTTCCACCCGCATCAGGTGTTCCACCCAACGTGGTGAAGAGGTTCACAGGTGCGTCCGTGCTGCACAGGGTAAGCGTTGCATTGCTTCCTGCGACCGGCTTCCGGCGCTCTGTCACGGAAACGACGGCGGTGGCCGATGGGCAGGGGCTCAACCCCGCAACGGTATAGGTATAGGCGCCCGGGGTGGAGGTCCCTGGCACATAAGCACCCGTGGGAACGGGCTGCCCGCTCGGGTTGGTCCAGACCCCACCCGTCATCGGTGATCCGCCCAGGCGTGTGATCAACTGGAAGGAGGCCTGGTCGCTGCAGACCTCGGTGGTCCCATTGGTCCCAGCGTTCGGCGCCTGGTTCACAACAACCGTCACGAACGCCGTGTCGTTCGCACAAGGCGGCGTGCCGTTCACCACGTACTTGTACACGCCAGCGGGTGTGGTCCCAGGTGTGAAGGTCCCGGAGAACGGTGCGTTCGCCGGGGTGAGCCATGACCCACTTCCGCTCGGTGTGCCGCCCAGCACGGTGAAGAGTTGGAACGGTGCCATGGTGCTGCAGACCGTGATGGAACCGTTGCTGCCCGCTTCGGGGGCCTGCACCTTCACCACTTGCACCGTGCCCGACAGCGCCGTGCACGGTGATGTTCCGCTCACGGTGTAGGTGTAGGTCCCAGCGGGGTCCGAAGCCGGATCCAAGGTGCCCGGGTGGGGCTGCCCGTTCGGCCTGGTCCAGGTGCCTCCGGGGTCCGGTGAACCAGTGAGGCTGTTGAAGAGGTTCACGGCAGGGCCGTTGGAACAGACCGTGAGGTTGCCGTTCCCGCCCGGGTCCGGTGGTTGCACCACGCTCACGGAGACCGTGGCGGTGGCGTTCGCGCACGGTGCGGTTCCCGGAGCAGTGTACGTGTAGGTACCGGCCACGGAAGTCCCGGGCGTGAAGGTGCCATTATGGGATCCACCACCCGGCGCGGTCCAGGTCCCTCCTGGGTTCGGACTACCACCAAGCAGGCCGAAGAGTTGGAATGGGGCAGCAGAGGCGCACACCGTGGTGCTTCCATTGGTGCCTGCGTTGGGTGCCTGCACGATGTTCACCGTGACCACCGCCGTTGCATTGGCGCATGGTGCGAGGCCGTTCACCGTGTAGGTATATGCTCCTGCTGCGCTCGTTCCCGGGATGAAGGTTCCATCGCTCGCAGAGCCACCGGGGCCTGTCCAAGTGCCGCCAGGCGAAGGCGAGCCACCCAGCAAGCCAAAGAGGTTGAACTGTGCCGCGTTGGAGCACCGCGTCACCGTGGCGTTGGTCCCGGCGTTCGGGGCGGTGTTCACAGCCACGGTCACCGTGGCGGACGCATTCGCACATGGCGGAACGCCAGCCACGGTGTAGGTGTAAACACCGGGCGCACTTGTTCCAGGGACGAAGGTCCCGGAGAAGGTGCCTCCTCCTGGAGCGGTCCAGCTACCACCACCGTTGGGTGAACCGCCCAAGAGCCCGAAAAGGGCGAAACTGGCATCGGTGCTACAGACGGTGGTGCTCGCATTCGTGCCTGCACGCGGTGCAGCCTGCACACTGATGATCAAACTGGCCGTGGCAGCCGCACAAGGCGAGGTACCTGCGACCGTGTAGGTGTAGGTGCCGGCCACATCGGTCCCTGGGACGAAATTGGGACCATGGGGTCCACCTGGCCCGGTCCATGTGCCACCGGCCTGGGGTGTACCGCCCAGCCTGCTGATCAGCGCAAAGGTGGATGCGTTGCTACAGACCGTGAAGGTGGCACCCGTGCCTGCGTTGGGAGCATTCACCACGGCGACAGTCACCGTGGCCGAGGCGTTCGCACACGGTGGTGTGCCCAGGACCGTATAGGTATACACCCCCGGTGTCGATGTCCCGGGCGTGAAGGTCGACGTCACGGCGCCACCTCCGGGCCCTGTCCATGCTCCACCTGCATCCGGCGTTCCACCAAGTTGGGTGAAGAGGTCGAAGGCAGGTTGATCGTTGCATACTGAAATGGAAATGCTCGTTCCAGCAGAAGGCGGCTGGTTCACTGTCACCGTAACGGTCGCTGTCGGGTCCACACAGGGCTGCGGATCACAAGGGACCGTGTACGTGTATGCGCCCGGAGGGTCCACCAATGGATCGAACAGAGCATCGGTGGGATCGCCATCCGGGTCGGTCCAGGAACCACCGGCATCCGGGGTACCACCCAGTGCCGCGAACATGTCAGCGACAGCGCTCGTGGTGCACAAGGTGAGGGTCCCGTCCGTCCCGGCATTCGCATTCTGTGGAAGTTGCACGAACAGGTTCGCGGAGCGCGCGGCACAGGAAGCTTGGGCAGGCACACTGTAGGTGTACGAACCGTATGGATCCGATGTGGGGTCAAAGGTGCCATCGCACGCGCCACTTGGACCGGTCCAGGACCCGCCAAGCTCAGGGTAGCCCCCCAGCGAATCGATCATGTCGAAGGGCGTTGCGATCATCGGGACATCCGCCGCCGCGTTCTCCCCGGCTTGGATGCCGGTGAGGATGGCGGCTTTCCAGCCCGCATCATTACCAGACCCATCGGTGTCCCACTTCAAGGTGAGGCATCCTGATGGATGGGAGGAGGACACCTCCAGGTCCAGCCAGTCATCGTGATGATCGCCGACCAGGAACGGACTTCCTGTCGCACTCGTACCCTGGAAGATCTTCAACTCATCACCGGGATCATTCGCCAGGTCCCATTCAACGAACCGCAGGACAGTGGTAGGTCCGGCATTCGGACCACCTGTAGGGCAGACGGTGGCCGTAGCATTCACTCCGTTCGGGTAAGGTTGATCCGGGCCGCCTGGATCACAGATCACGCCATGGCATTGATCCACGTCCACGCCATCGGTCAATGTGATCACCTGACCCCAAGAGACCCGGGTCGGGGTCATCGCCATGAGAAAGAGCAGGCCAAAAGCCCACTCCGATCGTGGTCTGCTAGAAAATGAATGGATCACGGCCAGAATAACAAAGCCCTGGTAAGAGGGACGTGCAAGTTATGCGGTTAGGACGCGTCGAGGTCAATTCGGTCTCGCCTTCCGCACCAACTGTCGACGGTCATGGTGTTTTCGTCGACCAATCGCTCGTACGACCGATGTCGGACGAGGTGCACGCCGCGTGGCGCCTATGGCTGTACCGCTGGCGAAGGCTCCTTGCCCAGGGTGATCGCAAGCATCACTTCATGCGTGCCCGTGCTATAGTTGCGAAGGTTGCTGGTGATGATATCATACGAATAGCCGAACTGGAAGGTCTTCTTAAGCCAATACCCCACCATGGCCGTGTAGGCGTCGTTGGTGCGGTAGCCTGCCCCGAGCCAGAAGGTGTTCCTGTACCTCACAATGGCATTGAGGTCGATCTTGGCCGGCACAGGACTCGTGTATTTCACCAGTACGGAGGGCTCGATCCGCCAATCCTCACCCACCGGGAAACGATATCCGCCCATGGCGTAGTAGTGGTCCTCCATGCGGCTCAAGGTCTCCTTGGTCTCATCCAGGAAGTACACCTTGTTCTGCAACAACTGTGGTGCGGTGGCACCGAACCAGAAACGCTCACCATACAGGTAGAAACCGAATTTGGCATCAGGCAGGAGATCACCACGCAATTGGTCATCCATCACCGGATCGTTCGGGTCATGGAACTGGATCTTCGACCCATCGATCAGGAATTGCAACAGCCCGGCGGAGACGGAAAGGGAGAGCTTCACGTCCTCCGTCAGCTGCAGGTGGTAGGCATAGGAGAGCTGGAACCCCGTGCGACGCGAAGGACCAACGATGTCCGTGAAGAGGTAACCACCCACGCCCATCTTCTCGCCGATCGGCGTGGTACCGCTGAAGGTGAAGGTGCGTGGCGCATCCTGGATACCCACCCACTGGTAGCGATGGCCGCTCCGCAGTTCGAAGAAGGGTCGGCTGCCAGCCACCGCCGGGTTGAACACGTAATCATTGAACTGGTACTGCGTCAGCTGCGGCAACTGTTGGCCGCTGGCGTTCAACACCAAGGCGACCAGACTGAGGAGAAGTGGATGGCGCATGGGTCTTCGATCAGCGGATGATGGTGAGCGGACCGGTGTAAGGCTCCGGGAATCGTTCGTCGTTCAGCTCGATGACGTAGTAGTAGGTCCCCACCGGAACGAGGCCATCCTTGTACCGGCCATCCCAGGGTTGTTTGTAGCCCACGCTGCGGAACAGCAACTCGCCCCAGCGGTTGTACACCTCCACCTCGCAATCCGGGAAAAGCTCGATCAGATCGATCTGCCAGGCATCGTTGCTTCCATCGGCGTTCGGAGTGAAGCCGTTCGGGATCACCACGGTCGGCACCACCGTCACCAGCACCGAATCGGTATCCACGCATCCGTTCGGCGCCACGACCGTGAGGGTGAACCAGGTCGTGACGGACGGAGATGCGATCGGTGCCGCAATGGAGGCATCGCTCAACAGGCTGTCCGGAGCCCAGCTGAAGACGGCTCCCGTCGGTCCGGAAGGAGAACCGCCAAGGGTCGCGGTCTCGTTGATGAAGATGGTCTGGTCAACACCGGCATCAGCGATGGGCAGGGCGAGCGATGTGACCAGCACCACGTCCGTTGAGGTACACGGTCCATCGGAAACAACGAGCGTGAAAAGGTGATCACCCGCAGGAAGGACAGGCAGGTCGATGATGGGGGTGGTGCCGATCTCGTTGCCATCCGCATCGCGCCATGACCAGGTGACCACACCGATGCTGGCGGACCCGTCAAGCGTGGTGATGGTACCGGTACACACCTGTTGATCCGGACCCGCATCAGCGATGATGGTGACATCAGCACCGACCGTGATCACCGTGTCGATCGTACATCCGTTCGCGTCTGACAAGGTCAGGTCGTACGCACCCGGTACCAGGTCCGCGAGGTCCTCCGTGATCGCGGTGAATGCGCCCGGCCCGTTCCATGCGAAGGAGTAGGATGGCACACCACCGAAGGCGGTCGTGGCAATCGCTCCATCAGCCGCGTCGGCACAACTCGCATTGGCCAGGGTATTCACCGTGAACTCCAGGACCGGTGGTTCCTGCACGGTGTAGTTGAAGGTACTGTCGCATCCAACGGCATCCGTGATCGTGAGGACATAGCTCCCCGCACATAGGTCCGTGGCGGAAGTGCCATCCGGTCCGTTGGGCGGTTCCGGCGACCAGGCATAGGCCAGCGCTCCAATACCGCCGGAAGCGTTCGTTGCAACAGCACCATCACAAACGCTGTTGCACAGCAGGTCCGTCACTACGGCGTTGTCAACGATGGGCGCGAACGGTAGCACCGTGAAGGGCACGAGGGTATCACAACCCAGCCCATCGGTGATGGTCACACTCCAGTCGCCCGCGCACAGGTCGCTGACCGACATCGTTCCCTGCCCGGAGGCATCAGGCTGCCATAGATAGGTGAAGGAGCCCGCACCACCCGCAGGGTTCACGCTCGCGGTCCCATCGCAAGGCCCATTGCAGGTCTCCCCAAGGAAGACCAAGCCGGGATCGATCGGGGTGCCCTCGGTGATCGTGAACGGGAGGTCGATCGAGCAGCCGTTCGCGTCCGTGATCCGCGCGTTGTACGCATCGGCACAGAGCAGGTCAACGTTCGTCGTGTCCACTGCGAAGGTGGCGCCGTTCTGGTCGGTCCAGCTGACCGTGTAAGGTTCAACACCACCCGTGATCATGAGCGAAGCGGTCCCTTCGCAATCGCCGAAGCAGGTGTTATCGGTCGTGGTCACCATCGCGTCCAGCACCGGTGGATCAACAAGGTCCACGGTGACGATGGTCACGCATCCGTTCACATCACTGACCGCGCAGGTCCATGTATCCGCGCACAGATCGTTGGCGATGGCGCTGCCCTGGCCGTTCGGTGGCACGGGATCCCAGGTGTAGGTGTAGGCACCCGTGCCTCCTTGAGCGGTGAGCTGGATGGCACCATCACAAGCACCATTGCAGGTGATCGAGGTGACATCTGAGGTCACGACCAACGGATCAGGCCCAAGGATCAGGAATGGAACCACGATGGAACATCCTGCATCATCGGTGATGGTGACCTCGGCGGTACCGGCACACAAGCCCTCAGCCATCGGGTTACCCTGGCCGTTGGTCGGCACGGGGTTCCACTCGATGGTATACGGGGGCAGTCCACCCGTGGGTCCAACGGTGGCAGTTCCATCACACACCCCGGCACAGGACACCGGGGTGGTGCTCAGGTTCGCGATGACGGGGTCGGGTTCGGCAACGATGGCGGTATCGATGCTGAGACAGCCGATGCCGTTCGTGACAGCGACCAGATAGGTTCCACCGCACAATCCGGTGAGCTGTTCCGTCGACAGCCCGAGGTCGTTGCCGTTCGCATCGAACCACGCGACGGAACACAGCGGCGTTCCGCAATTGAACTGGACCTCAGCGCTGCCATCGCACACACCTGGGCAGGTGGTGGTATCGGCCGTGGTGGCCAGCACTTCGCCATTCAGGTCCTGCACCGGGACAAGCGCATCAGCGGTACAGCCGGCAGCATCGGTCACCTGAACCGTGTAGAACCCGCTACAGATGCTGCTCAAGGTATCGTTCGTTCCCAGGATCGCAGCGCCAGAGGTCCAAAGGAACAGGTACGGGTCCTGACCACCGCTGACGGAGACAACGGCTTCGCCATTGCAAAGACCGCACTCACTGGAGGTGGTGCTAATGTTGAGGACAAGCTCGTCGGGTTCGAGCACCTCATACGAGAACACCGCAGTGCAACCGTTCGCATCGGTGATGGTGAGTGTGTAGTTACCCGCGCAGAGGTCGAAAGCTCCATTACTTCCTTGTCCATTCGGTGGCAACGGGTCCCACAGGTACGTCAATGCACCGGTCCCACCAACGCCTGTTACCACGATGCTTCCATCACAAGTGCCAAAGCAGGTGGCATCCGTGACCACGGCCGATGCGGTGATGGGCAGGGGTTCGATGATGAGGACCTGAACCGTGGTATCGCATCCTGATGCATCGGCAATGAGCACTTCATACACTCCAGCGCAGAGTCCGGTGGCTTGGGGGGATCCCTGGCCGGCGCCGGGATCGGGGGACCAGGTGTAGGTGTATGGTTCGACACCACCGACCGGTCCGACCGTCGCGGTCCCATCACAGGCACCCGGGCAGGACACCTGGGTGCTGCTCAGGTTGGGCACGATCGCTGTGCTCGTACCGACCACCGCTTCTGCAATGCTCACGCAGCCCGACCCGTTGGTCACCTGCACGGTATAGGTTCCCACGCACAGGCCGGTCAGCACAGGATCCTGTCCGAGCACGTTGCCATCCGCGTCCGTCCATTGGACCGTGCATGGATCCACGCTGCAGGAGAAGTTCACCGCCACCTGTCCGTCGCACCCATTGGCACACAAGGTCTGGCCATCGACCACCTCCAATACCTCCGCATCGCTGTCGGACACCTGAACGAGCGTCTGTTGGCTGCATCCGAAATCATCGGTCACGGTGAGGGTATAGATGCCGCCGCATAGGCCCGTGGCCACGGGATCGGTGCTCACCAAGGTGGCCCCGAGCATCCAGCTGTACGCATAGGAACCCGTTCCACCGACGACCGTGGCCGTCGCGGTCCCATCGCAGAGCGGACAGGTGCTTTGTGTGGTACTGGTCGTCACAGAGAGCGGGGCGGGTTCGGGAACGGTGAATGTCCGCTGCAACGAACAGCCGTTGTCATCGGTGATCGTCACGTTCACATTGCCCGCACAGAAACCAAAGGCGGCGGATGAGCCCTGGCCACTGGCGGGAGCAGGACTCCAGACGAAGTTGTAGTTGCCGGAACCACCGCTGACGACGAGCGTGATGTTCCCGTTGCAGGCACCTGCACAGGAGGTACCGAGGACGATGGAGTTGAACAGGGTGAGCGGTGGTGGCTCGGTGATCAGCACCTCCACCACGGTCTCGCAACCGTTGCCATCGCCAATGGTCACCTGTTGCACCCCGGCACAAAGACCGGTCGCGTTCGGCGTACCCTGACCGGCGCCGGGTGGCGGATCCCAGGTGAAGGTGTAGGCGGGAGTGCCGCTCACGATCCCGACGGTCGCGGTGCCGTCACATTCACCTGCACAGGAGACCGGGCTGGAACTGGTGTTCACTGTAAGCACCACCGGAGCGAACACCGTTGCCGTATCGATGGTGACACAACCCGATGCGTTCGAAACGGCCACATAGTACTCACCGGGACAAAGGCCGCTGATCGCATTGACTTCCGTGGCGAGCGCGTTGCCGTCAGCGTCACTCCATGCGACGGAGCACGCCGGATCCGAACACGTGAATGCCACCGAGACACTTCCATCACAAACATTCGGGCAACTCGTGGCGCCATCGGTCACCGTCAGGTCCTCTCCATCGGTATCGGTGATGGGCACAAGGCGTTGGACGGAACAACCATTCTCATCGCGTACGGTCACGGTGTACAGCCCTGCGCAGAGATCGGTCACAGTGTCCGCATTGCCTACAACGGCACCTTGCGCGTTCGTCCACTCGACCGTGAGCATGCCGGCGCCTCCAGCATAGGTAGCTGTCGCGGCCCCGACACAGACCTGACATTGACTGGGCGTGGCGGCTACGGACAATGTCAATGGTGCGGGTTCGGTCGTGATGTAGGTCGCCTGCTGCGTGCAACCGGTATCATCCGTGATCAGCACGTTCCAGGTGCCGGCGCAAAGGCTGGAGATCACTGCGGTACCCTGTCCAGCCGGTGGTTGCGGTGACCAGAGATAAGTATATCCCGAAGCGCCCCCGGAGGTGGTCAGTGCGATGGAACCATCGCAGATCCCGGCGCACAGGGGGTCCGTGATGACCACATCCGCGATGATGGGCGGTGGCTCGGTGATCAGGACTTCGGCGACGATGCTGCAGCCCGCATTGTCCACGATGGTCACCTGCACGGTTCCCGCGCAGAGGCCCGAAGCGGTCGGTGTGCCCTGCCCGACGGGTGGCGGCGGCGACCACGCATAGGTGTATGGTTCGGCACCACCGGTCGGTCCTACGGTCGCGCTCCCGTCACATGATCCATTACAGGTCACCGGCGTACTGCTGCTGTTCGGAACGATCACGGCGCTCGGGTCGATGGTGATGGTCAGCGTCGTGTCACACCCGTTGTCATCGGAAAGTGTCACGGCGTACGTTGTCCCCGCGCACAATCCGGTCGCAGTCGGCGTGCCCTGCCCTCCGCCTGGCGGCGGTTGCCACTCGTACTGTATAGTACCCGTGCCACCACTGGCGGTGATCGTCGCCGATCCCGTGCAGGGGCCGGCGCAGGTCTCCGGCGAAGTGACGACCGAGGCGGTGATCGGAGCCGGATCGTTGATCACGAACGCGATGGTCGTGTCGCACCCGGCGGCATCCGTGATGGTCAAGGTGTAGGGCCCCGGACAGAAGCCACTGGCATCGGGGGTTCCCTGACCGATGGTCGGGGCAGGTGACCAGACATAATCCAGCGCACCGGTACCACCGCTCGCGGTCACGTTCGCGGTACCGTCACACTCACCCGTACACGAAGCATCCGCAGTGACAAGGTCCACGGTTATCGGCGCGGGTTCCACGATGGTGAAGGTGATGGTCGTGTCACATGCACCGGACGTGATCGTCACGGACCATTCTCCCGCACACAGACCGGAAACACTCGCCGTGCCTTGCCCTTGGGGCGGCTGTGGCACCCAGTTGAACGCGTAGTTCCCATCACCGCCGGTCGGCGCAAGGGTGATCGTGCCGTCGCAATCCCCTGCGCAGGTCACATCCGTCTGCGTTCCATTCGGCGCGATGGCATCCGGCGACGTGATGGTAAAGGCGATCGTCGTGTCGCAGCCAACGTCATCGGTCACCGTGAGCAAGTATGCCTGTGCACATAATCCGGATACCTCATCGGTCCCCTGTCCATTCCCCGGTTCCGGCGACCATGCATAGGTATAGGGGAAGACACCGCCGCTTGCGATCACGCCCGCTTCTCCATCGCAGGTGTTCGGGCAGGAGGTCGGTGTGAGTTGAAGGGACAGCAGGATAGGTGATGCCGGTTCGATGTTGAAGAGCACCGTGATCGAACAACCATTCGCATCGGTGATGAGGACGGTGACCGCTCCCGCGCAGAATCCGGTCGCACTCGGCGTCCCCTGACCCGTTGCAGGTTCAGGTGTCCACAGATAGGTGTAGTCCGGAGCACCACCACTAACGACCACGCTCGCGGCGCCATCGCACAAGTTCCCGCAGGTCACGTTGGTCTTGTTCTGCAACGCCGTCATGGGCACGGGCTCCAGAATGGTGAAGGCGATGGTCGTGTCACAACCTGCTACATCCGTGATCGTCAGCTGATGGATCCCTGCACATAGGTCGGTCGCCGTGGTCGTTCCCTGTCCGGTCACCGGTCCGGGACCCCAGGTATAGGTGAGTGTCCCGGTGCCTCCGGAAGCCGTCACCGAGGCGGTACCATCACAGGTACCCGGACAGCTGGTATCCGTCGTCGTGATGGTCGCGGAAATGGGCAGCGGCTCGACGAGCGTGAAGGTCACTGTCGTATCGCAAGCACCCGAGGTGATGGTCACAGCCCAGTCGCCGGCACAGAGCCCCGAGGCTTCCGAGGTCCCCTGGCCCACCGGTGGGGCTGGCGACCAAGCGTATGTGAAGGTCCCATTCCCACCTGTGGGTGCCAACGTGATCCGGCCATCGCAATCGCCCGCGCAGGTGACATCGGTCTGCGTGGCATTCGGTTCGATGGAGGGAGGCGCAGTGATCGTGAACGCGATGGTACTATCGCATCCCACCGCATCTGCCACGGTGAGGCTGTATGCCTGCGGGCAAAGCAGTGTGGCTCCGCTCGTCCCCTGCCCGGCTCCTGGCTCGGGGGTCCACGTGTAGGTATAGTCCGGCATACCGCCGGTCACGATCACCCCGGCTTCGCCATCGCATACCCCCGGGCAGCTGGCCGGGAGCAACTGCAAGGAGATCAGGAGCGGAACCGCTTCTTCGATGACGAAGTCCACGGTCAGGGTGCATCCGTTCACATCGGTGATAAGTACGGAGACCGGTCCTGCGCAGAAGCCGGTCGCATCAGGCGTTCCTTGTCCGGTCGCAGGTTCCGGCGTCCAGACGAACGTGAAGCCCCCATTCCCTCCTGCAGCCACGACCGAAGCCGTTCCGTCACAAAGGTTCCCGCAGGTGACGTTGGTCTGGCTCGAGGTGGCGGTGATCGGCGGTGGTTCGTTGATGAGGAAGGTGAGCGTGGTATCGCATCCACTGGCGTCGGACACCAACAAGGAGTAAGGACCCGCACACAAGCCGGTCGCCGTGGAGGTCCCCTGGCCACCAGCGGGTGCCGGTGTCCAAACGAAGGTGTAGTCCGGCGTGCCACCGCTCACGGAAACGGTCGCCTCACCGTCGCAAGTGCCTGCGCAGGTGGCATCCGTTGCATCCACCGAGGCCAACAATGGAGGCGGCGCGTTCACCGTGAAGGTGATCGCCGTATCACAACCAGCGACATCCGTGATCGTCACAAGCCAGTCTCCCGGACAGAGCCCGGATACCGAGGGTGTTCCTTGACCTGATGGTGGGGCTGGCACCCACAGATAGGTGTAACCCGGTGTTCCACCGGAGACCGTCAGGACAACAACACCATCACATGTGTTGGAACAGGAAGCGTCCGTCACATCCCCCTGCACATCGAAGGGTGGTGGAGCATCGATGGTGATGGACACCAGCGTATCGCAACCCGAAGGCACATCGGTGATCAGCACCGTGTACGCGCCGGCACACAAGCCGCCTGCGCTGCCGGTACCCTGTCCCGATCCCGGGGGTGGGTTCCAGGCGAACGTGTATGGCCCTACGGTTCCGGATGGCGTCACGATGGCGGAGCCATCGCAGGTGGAGGCACAGGAGGCAGGTGTTGCCTGGATAGTGAGGTCGATCGCCGGCGGCTGCGCAATGACGAAGGCAACCGTGGTGTCACAACCGTTGGCATCCGCTATCCTGACGCTGTAGTTGCCGGCACAAAGGCCGTTGACGCTCGGCGATCCTTGAGCTGCCGGCGGCGGCGTCCACGTGATGGTGAGCCCACCGGTTCCACCGGTGGGCGCCACGCTGGCGGTGCCATCACATTCCCCAAAGCAACCTGCATCGGTGAAGGTGAGGTTGGGGATGATCGGTTGCACATTGAAGAAGAACGTCGTGTCGAAGGTGCACTGGTTGGCATCCCGGATCTGAAGGGTGTTCAGGCCTGCACAGAGCTGGTTGAACGAGGAACTTGAACCTGCCCCGTTGTTCCAATTGTATGTCGATGGCGAGACCCCGCCGATCGCCAGCGCGGTCCGGGTGCCATTGCAGACATCCGCGCAGGTGGGTGGTGTCCCTTGACCGAAGAAGATGACGCCGATGGGGGCCGGTTCGGTCACGTTCACCTGCACGGGACAGGAGATCCCTTGTCCCTGATCGGTCACCACAACGAGCTGCGGTCCGCCGCAAGCCGTGGTCCAGGTGGCCGTGGTCGGTCCTCCATTCAACCACGAATAAGTGAAGTTCCCGCTTCCACCGGAGACGGTGACCGTGACCGTTGCATTGCATTCACCGCGGCAGCGCACACCGAAACCGTTGTAGTTGGTCACCACCTGCGCGTTGACCGTGAAAGGCGTCTGGCCCGGATCCGTACCGCACACGTTGATGTCCCGGTCTCCGCCGATCAATGCATCCGAGGAGTGTTGCACCTCCCCGTTCACCTCCAGCACCGCCGAAGGAGCGAGCAGTTCACGCAGCACATCTCCGGTCGGGGCTTCCTGAAGGGACCACACCGACCGACCGGCCATGATCGAACCACGCGCGGGCGCCTCCTCCACGACATGGTGCGCAGTGATCCGTGCGGCATTGGCGATGAGCGTACCCTGCCTGAGGCGCACGGTACCATCCACGCGAAGGTCGCTGACCACCGACCATGAGCCGCTCCCGTCGAGGATCAGGTCCCCCGCGAACCGTGCGCCGCGCACATCGATGTTCACCCCTTGTCGGCGCACTGCAAGCCGCACCGCCATGCCACCTTCCCATGCCACATCACCGGTCGCCGAGAGCTCGCCTGCGATCGATAGTTCGGAGCGTGTGTGACCCTCGAAGCGCACCGCGGCCGGACCGGCGTTAACCAGCATTGAACGGCATTCCGCGCGACCCTCCGTCACGATGTGCAGGTCGGCGGCGGCCGCGACCACCACGTCCTCATCAATGCGAGGCACGGATGCCCCACCGGCCCCATCCTGCGTTGTGCTCCAGTGGGAGACATCCTCCCAACGACCATCACCTCCGACCCAGTAACGGGTCTGCGCCGCAACGGTGGTCGCCCAGGCGAACAGGAGGAAGGTCAGGAGCTTCGGAAGCAGTGCGTAGGTTCTATTCACGGGATCTTGCTTCTAATCGAACGCTGGACAACTGATCATGCGCTTGGCGCCATCATCGGCACGACATGGGGTGATCGCGAGAATGACCTCATGGGTGTTGGAACTGGCAGAGCGCAGGCGGGAAGTGGTGATGTCGTAACTGTACCCGAGTTGGAAGTACTTCAGGAAGCCGACCTTCATCATGGCCACCAGGGCATCACCATTGCGATAGCCGATGCCGATGCCATGGAGGCGGTTCCATTCGACCATGCCGTTGATATCCATGGCGATGGGTGCCCCGCCGGCGAACTTCGCCAGGCCGCTCGGCACGAATGCGGTCTTGCGCCCGATGCGGTAGCGGTAGCCTGCGCTGAACATGATGTGCCGACCGAAGCGTGACTCATCGGTCCCGATCTCACCCAGGCGGTTCGCCAGTGCTTCGTGGATCGACAGACCGGCCCAAGCGGTCTTGCTATAGCACCAGATGCCCGGTGTGATCTCCGGATAGACCAAGGCGGTGGCCTGGGAGGTCAGTGCTGGATCGTCATAATCGGCAAGCGTGACCTCTCCAACGGACAGCTTCACCTGCCTGACCCCGGCGAAGAGCCCCATGGACAGGTAGAAGTTCCTGCTCATCTGGATGTGGTACGCATAAGCGAGCAGGAATCCCGTGTACCCGAAGTTGCCGGCCTCGTCCGCCTCGATGAAGGCGCCGACACCATGCTTATTGGCCTGGAACGGCTTACCCTTGGCGCGCAGGACCCCATGCAGGCTCACCCAACCCGTTGTCGGAGCACCTTCGTAGCCAACCCATTGCTGCCGATAGCCCAGGCGCAGGTCAAGGCAGTCCTTGCTTCCCGCCACGGCCGGGTTCACGCTGAACTGGTTGAAGACGTACTGGGAATACTGGGCCAACTGCTGCGCATGACCGCCCGATACGAGCAGCAGGAGGAACAGCGTCACCGGATACCTCATCGTATGATGGTGACAAAGCCCGTGTATGGGGGAGAGCGCCCTTCGAGCTGGTTCAACTGGATATGGTAATAGTAGGTCCCCACCGTGAGCGCGCGCCCGTTGTGCGTACCATCCCATGGATCGCGGTAGCCATTGCTGCGGTACACCACCTGGCCCCAACGGTCGTGGATCACCACCTCGGCGCCCGGATAGTCCGACATGCCCGGGATCTCCCAGGTATCGTTCTTGCCGTCGTTGTTCGGGGTGAAGGTGTTGGGTGGTTCGATCCGTCTGATCACTTCCACGACGACCTCATCGGTATAGGTGCACTCGTCGATCACACTAGTCATGGTGTAGATCGTGGTGGCGGAAGGGCTGGCGATGGGGTCCGGTATCCCATTGCCACTAAGGCCCGCAGTAGGCGACCAATCGATCGTTCCGACGCTAAACCCGTCGAGCTGGGTCCCCTCCCCGAAACCTATGGTGCGGTCGGTCCCTGCGCTCATGTCCACCCCGATGATATCGGCTCCTGGACCCGTCACGGACAGCCTGAAGTCACACTGCGCCGGGAACAAGGTGCCGTTGTTCATGGCTCCCGCAACGATGATCCAATAGGTCGTGTTAGGGTCCAGGGTCTGGGTGGTCACGGAGAAGTCGATGTCGCTCTCTTCACAAGGGGAAACGGCATCGAACTCCGTGAGCGTGCACGTGCCATCGCCCTGAAGGACCACCACGTTGAGTTCATCGTCATAGTCGGGAAGGTCCAGACAATCGCCGATGAGGATGGAGACGGTGACGGGACCACCGACGGAATTGGTAACGAAGGTGTACCAGGTGGTCGACGGTGTGCCGCAGAATCCGGGAATGGCCGTGCCACCGGTGTTGTCGCCCAGGACATCGGTATGTGCACAGATGCGCTGTGCATTGGCGCAGTCACCGTTGGGTGGCTGCGCGCGGAGGGTATGGGCCAGGAGGATCATGGCCAGGAGCGGAACAACGCGGATCATCGCGAAAGACGGGGCCGTGCGCGGATGCACGTACGGCCGAGCCGAAGGTAGAAGGCGGTGTTCCCGAGCCAGGTCGCGCATGGTCCGCACTTTCGCACAAGGTACTGTTCAGTACACGGGAAGCCGAGCCGGAACATCCCGGACACCGTGACTCAGAGCCTCATGAGCCTGTCCATCAGGTGATAGGGACCGACAGGAGTCGTCTATGTACCGCCACTTGGGAAAGACACTCAGCCGCGGGCGAGCTGTTCCAGCCGAGCCTTGTTCTTGATCCGGATGCTACGGCCCTGCGTATCGATCAAGGCATCCTCCTTCAGTTCGGTCAGGCAGCGGATCAACGATTCAGTGGCGGTACCCACGATGGTGGCGAGGTCCTCACGGCTCATGTGCAGGCCGAGGTCGGCATCATCCCCGGTCCCGAACCGCTCATGCACGCGCAAGAGGGCCTGTGCCACCCGCTGCCTCACACTGGAGTAGGCCAGTTGCAGCAGGTGCTCCTCCATCTCCCGGGCATTGCCCGCGAGCATCTTGATGAAGCGGATGCTGACATCGCGATCCTTGTAGAGCAAGGATAGCAGGTCCTCTCGCGGCACCAGCGCCACCTCGGTGTCCTCCAATGCCTCGGCCGTTTCCACCGCACGGCCGTTCTCGAACAGGCCCATGTAACCGACCAGGTCCCCGCTGCCATGCAGACCCGTCACCAGTTCCTTGCCATCGTGGTTGATCTTGAAGGTGCGCAATTTGCCGCTAACGATGTAGGGCAGCTGCCGGAGCTCATCTCCTTCGTGGAAGAGGACCTCCTTCTTCCTGAACTCCCTTGTCCGACGCTCCTTGGCCAGGTCCTTCAGCGGATCCAGGGACCTGGCCTGGTCAATGAAGCGGTTGAAGCCCTCGAAGCCCTTGTCGAAACCTTTTCGGAACAGATCGCTGCGCTTGAGGCGGCCTTCGATCGCGTTGAGCAGCTCGCTCTCCTCGAATGGTTTGGTGAGGTAATCATCCGCGCCGAGCTCCATGCCTTTGCGTACATCGCCACGCTCCGCTTTGGCGCTGAGGAATACGAAGGGGACCTCCGCCGTTGCGGGATCGCGGCCGAGCATATGAAGCACCCCGTAACCGTCCAGTTCGGGCATCATGATGTCACAGAGCACCAGATCGGGCACCTCCTTCCGGGCGGCTTCCACCCCCTTTCTACCATTCTCCGCCTTGATCACGCGATAATTGGCCAGCTCGAGGATCTCAGCGGTGTTCTCGCGCATATCGGCGTCGTCCTCGATCAACAGGATCGTCTTCATGGGGAGAGGTGTTGCGGTAATTCGACCTTGAACATGGTGGCTCCGGGCCTGCTGGTGAAGGAAATGGAACCGTGCATCAGGTCGAGGTATCGTTTGACCAGGTTCAGCCCAAGGCCTGTGCCCTGGATCGTGACGGCGTTGCTCCCACGGAAGAAACGTTCGAACAGGTGGACCTGGTCCTCCGCCGGAATGCCCATCCCTTCATCGGTGACGGTGACCAGCACCCGGCCCTCGTTGATGGTCGTGTGCAGGCGGATCGGCTTGTCCTCGGGGCTGTACTTCACCGCGTTCGTCACCAGATTGGTGATGATGTTGCTGAGCATCTGCTGGTCCAGTGTGACGTTCCGTTCAGCACCATCATGGTCGTAGGTGATGGTCTGTCCGGTCCGGGTCAGCGCACGCAGCTCCTCGATCAGTTCGATGCATTGGTGCACCAGGTCCGCCGGCGCGGGTTGCACCACCACCTCGCCTTGTTCGATCCGTTCCAACGACAGGAACTCGTTCAACATGGCGGTCATCTCACGGACCTTGCCACGGATGCGTGCCACATGCTTCCCCACGCGTTCGTCACCCGCCCCATCCGTGTACCTGGCGATCAGGTCCACACTGCTCATGATGGTGCTCAACGGGGTCCTGAACTCATGGCTCGCCATCGCTACGAAGCGGCTCTTCAGGGCATGGAGCTCGCGTTCCTTATCGAGCGCCTCGCGCAGCCCACGTTCCGCTTCCCTCAACTGTTGGGTGCGTTGCTCAACGCGGTCCTCGAGCTCCTGGTTCGAACGTTGGAGGGCCTTCTCGGCCTCATGTCGGAGGGTGATGTCCGTGACCAGGCCCATCACATACGTATGCCCGTCAAGCTCGAAGTGGTTCAAGCTGATCTCCACCGGGAACTCGGATCCATCCTTGCGCCTTCCGCGCAGGTCCATGCCGATACCCATCGAGCGCCTGACCGGCTTCGCGTGATAGGCGGCACGATGCTCGATGTGTCGCGCACGCAACTGTTGAGGGATCAATACTTCGATCGGCTGACCGAGCAACCCCTTGTCCGAGTACCCGAACATGACGGCGAAACGCGGGTTGTGCATGAGGATCGCGCCGGTCGGATCCACCACCACCAACCCTTCGGCCGCGGCGGTGAAGAGCATTTCGCAGATACGCGCGACATCCGCAGGGCCGAATGCCTCGACGGTGGTGTTCGACATGCGACCAAGGTAGCTGGCTGCCCGCATTGATCAAGCGGAAGGTCCCGCCGCACGCCATTGATCGGCGCCTGTCCGTTCATCGAACACGCGCCATTTGCTCATTGGCGGTGCGTAGAGGTTGAGCGTGAACGCCCGCGTGGCGCCCTGGTTCTGGAAGCGGTGGATGGAGTTGCTCCGCGAAAGCTCCATCAGCTCACCGGTGTGTAAGCGCGAGGCCTTCCTGAGCCGCAGGGCCCCGTCCTCGAGCAGCTCGAACCGCTCCGCCACCAGTTCACCCCCCAGCACACGGATCCAGGCCGTTTCGCTGTCGTAGTCATGGATGCTGGTCCGTTGTCCGGGTTCAAAGCAGATGACCAGCAACTCGAAACGAGCGTTCCGGACCACACAATTCCTCGTGTAGTTGGAAGGGTCCCACTTCAGGTAGGGCATCAGGTCCAGGCTGGCAGTGGCATACCGGGCCATGATGTCGCCGAATAGCTCCGCAGAGGGCTCGCGCAAGAGCTCACGAACGAGCTCACCGATAGTGGTCAACGGTGTCGATACCGACGACATGGGTTCCACGGGCATCGAGGCAAACCTACCGGGTGCACGGAGCGTGCGATCTGACGATCGTCAGTCCGCGGAACAGGCCTTCGAGGGGGCGCCAAGTTGGCATGGCGGGTGAGGAACATCACCAACGGGACCGGACCAGGTCCGGAACTTCGCGACATGGCTTGGAAGGATACGATGCTGTACAGCATCCTGGGCTTCAAGTGCCCCTATTGTCACACCGGGGACTTCTTCGTATCGCATCCGTACGACCTGAAGCACACGGGGGATGTCCATGAGCACTGCGGCCAATGCGGTCGCCGGTTCAATATCGAGCCCGGATTCTATTACGGTGCCATGTACGTTTCCTATGCCATCGGGGTCGCCGCCATGGTCACGGTCTGGGTGGCGTGCAGCGTCCTGTTCCCGGACCTCTCCCCGACCGGCCTGGTGATCGCCATCCTGTCCACCCTGTTGGTGGGCGCCCCCTATTTCTACGCACTGAGCAAGATCATCTGGGCGAACCTGTTCTTCAAATACGATCGCACAGCCCTCAATTCCGGCGGAGGGAAGATGATCGACGGATCGCGGTAACTTGCCCGCATGTTCGTCGACCCCGAATTGAAGCGTGCGATCGATCAGGTCGGCATCCGCAAGCGGGTCCCTGCAGGCACGGAGCTGATGCGCGTGGGGGATACGATCACGCATATCCCGATCGTTGAGCACGGCAGCCTGCGCATCCTTGCCCAGGATGGTGAAGGTCACGAACGCTACCTGTACCACATCCTCGCGGGTGAGTCCTGCGCATCCTCCCTCACCTGCTGCGTTTCCAAGCGGATGAGCGCCGTGCAGGCCATCGTGGAAGAGGATGCTGATCTGCTCCTCATACCGGTGCGGTACGTGGACGAGTGGATGGTGCATCCGGAATGGCGCAAGTATGTGAACGAGGTACAGGCCCAGCGCTTCCAGGAGCTGCTGGAGGCCTTCGAGGTGGTGGCCTTCCGCCGGCTGGATGAACAGCTTTGGAACTACCTGATGAAGAGGTCCCAGGCCTCCGGCGAGCATCTGCTGCACCTGACCCACCAGCAGATCGCCGATGAGCTCAGTTCACCCCGCGAAGTGATCACCCGCTTGCTTCAGCAATTGAAGGTGCGCGGCATGGTAACGCTCGGCCGCGGCATGGTCGAGGTGCATCCGGTCGGCTGACCGGGGGCCGATCATTTCTCCACCGGCGCACCAGCCTTCTTCCAGGCGCTCATTCCACCGTCGAGATCAAGGACCTCCTTGAATCCCATCTCGCGGAGCATGTTCCTGGCGTCCTCACTGCGACCACCGGCAGCGCAATAGAGACGCACGGGCTTCTTCTTGTCCAGCTCCCCGATACGGGACTTGAAGTCATCGCTGAACCAATCGATGTGCAGCGCTCCCTGGATATGCCCGGTATTCCATTCCTGCGGAGTACGCACATCCACGAGCTGTACACCGCCCTTGGCCAATTCGGCCTGGAGGGTCGCAACATCCACGGTGTTCGGGGACTGGGCCATGGTCACATTGACAGTGATCCCCAGCAGAAAGGTGGAAAGGAGGGCTATCCCGCGCATGATCGGAGGGTTTAACGGTCTAAAGATGCGGAGCGATGGCGTCATGTAGTTGAGCGGCGCTCATGACCCCAGACCGCCGCCAGACCACCTTCCCGTTCTTGAAGATCATCAAGGTGGGGACCCCGCGCACCTGGTAGGCCTGCGCGGCGGCGGGATTCTTGTCCACATCGACCTTGATGACCGAGGCGCGCTCACCCACCGCGCCCTTGAACTCGGCGAGGATGGGGGGCATCATCTTGCACGGCCCGCACCATTCGGCGAAGAAGTCCACAAGTACCGGCTTGTCCCCGGCGATGATCTCCTGGAAGGTCATGTTCGTACGTTATTGGTCCGTGGATCCTGAGGATCAAGTTCCGCGCCAGGCCGGATCCCTGTTATCCTGTCAGTCACGCGCCGGTGTCCCACTCCGAGGGCTCACTCCTCATGCTTCTCTTCCTCCTTGTGCCGTTTGAAGGAATTGAACAGGAGGCCGCCCATGAACGCACCGTACAACGAACTGTTCACCGGGCTACTCGTGATGGCGCAACCGGTGGTGCATCCGAAGTACACCCAATAGAAGTACCCTCCAATGGCGCCCAGGGCCACCCCCATCAGTGTCAATAGCACGATCCTCCTCATCGTTTGCACGTGCTCCAGCCGAATAACGTGTACAACGGGCAGAAGCTCACCAGGCTCGTCAGGACGAACACCCCGGCCAGGATGAGCAGTACGGCACCCATGGTGCCGGTGATCACTCCCTGGTAGTAGAGCACACCTACCACGATGGCGATGAGGATGCGCACGAGGCGATCCGCTGAGCCCATGTTCGCTTTCATGATCGTTCGGATTGTTCCCTCAAAGCTCGCACATCCCGGCCGGAACGATGGTGAGGATCATCACGGATCAGGTGGGGCCGACCCGATAGGTTCGTGGAACAATACGGCTCACCATGACCCAACATCACCAACTCCTTGTCATCGGCGGCGGAAACGCAGGGCTATCGGCAGCGGCCCTTCTCCTGCGGAAAGCCCCTGGTACCCGGGTCGCGATCGTGGAACCCTCGGAGAAGCACTACTACCAGCCTGCGTGGACCCTTGTAGGCGGCGGGGCGTTCAACATCCAGGACACCGAGCGCAACGAAGCGGACTTCATCCCGAAAGACGCGACCTGGATCAAGGGGCGCGTGGCCAGCTTCCAGCCGGAGGTCAACACGGTGACCCTGGAGGATGGGGTCGTGATCGGTTATGACCAGCTCCTGGTCTGTCCGGGGATCCAACTGGATTGGAACGCGGTGAAGGGCCTGCCGGAAGCCATCGGGAAGAACGGCGTGACATCCAACTACAGCTTCAAGTACGCACCCTACACCTGGGAGCTGATCAAGGGGCTCCGGAAGGGCAGGGCCCTCTTCCACAATCCGCACACGCCCGTGAAATGCGGGGGTGCGCCGCATAAGATCATGTACCTGGCCGCTGATCACTGGCGGCGCGAAGGGGTCCTGAAGGAAATGGACATCCAGTATTGGAGCGGTGCCGGCAAACTGTTCTCCGTGCCGCAATACGAGAAGACCCTGCTCAAGGTCGTGGAGCGCGGCGGGATCAAGCTCAACTTCAACTGGCGTTTGGACGAGATCGATGGACCGGGCAAACGAGCGCGCTTCGTCGGCTTCGGCGAGAAGAACAAGGACGAGGAGCGCTGGGTGGAATATGACATGATCCATGTGACGCCACCTCAAAGCGCGCCCGACTTCATCAAGCAGAGCCCGCTTGCGAACCAGGCGGGATGGGTGGATGTGGACAAGCACAGCCTGCAGCATGTCCGGTACAAGAACATCTGGAGCATCGGCGATGCGGCCGGACTGCCGACCTCCAAGACCGGGGCCGCGATCCGCAAGCAGACACCGACGGTCGTGGCGAACATCCTCGACGCGATGGCGGGCAGGACCCCACACGTGGATTACAACGGGTATACCTCCTGTCCGTTGGTCACCGGCTATGGCAAGTTGGTGCTCGCCGAGTTCGATTACAACAACAAGCCACAGGAGACATTCCCCTTCGACCAGAGCAAGGAGCGCTGGAGCATGTACCAATTGAAGAAGCAGGTGCTTCCCCGGCTCTACTGGAACTTCATCTTACGTGGACAGGCACAAGGCTGAACGAACGACCCATGAAGATCGGAACACTCCTATTGCCCATCGCGATCACCGCATCCGTGATCGCCACCGCCCAACCCTTCGCCGGCCGCGTCCTTGTGCTGGAGGAGATAGCACCCGCTGGCATGCCCGGCCTGCAATCCTTCGCCTGGGGAACCCATGATGGCCAGTGGCTGCTGATCGGTGGACGTACCGATGGCCTTCATCGCCGGCAACCACCGGTCAGCTTCCTGGCCTCGGGCAACAACGTCAACGCGTACGTGGTGGACCCTGCGACCTGGCAGGTCTGGTCAGCTTCCCTGAACGCGTTGCCGCAAGACCTGCTGGAACAGTTGCAAAGCACGAACATGGAGTTCGAACAACAAGGGACGACACTGTACTGCATCGGTGGCTATGGATACTCCCCCTCCAACGCCGATCATGTGACCTACGCCTTCCTCTCGGCCATCGACCTGCCCGGTGTGATGGACGCCATCCGCAACGGCACCTCGATCACACCCTACTTCCGTCAGATCGCCGATCCCCGCATGGCCGTCACCGGAGGCCAGTTGAGGAAGGTCGGCGACCATTTCAACCTTGTGGGTGGTCAGCGTTTCATGGGCCGCTACAATCCGATGGGACCCGACTTCGGCCCCGGATTCGTCCAGGAATACACGAATGCGCTCCGCCGTTTCATCATCCTCGATGATGGGGTCGACCTCTCCATTGCTGACTACTGGACCCTGGTGGACACCGTGAACCTCCATCGGCGTGACTACAACCTGCTGCCGCAGATCTTCCCGGACGGCCAGGAAGGGCTCACCGTCTTCTCCGGTGTCTTCCGCTATGATGCGGACCTGCCCTGGTTGAACACTGTCGACATCCGTGGCACGGATGTGAGTGTGAACAACGCATTCGAGCAGTTGTTCAATCAGTACCACTCGGCGCACGCCTGTCTGTACGAAGGATCAACACAGACCATGCGCTCCATCTTCTTCGGGGGTATCGGAAGATACCAGCCAGCTGCAGGTGGTGGCCTGCAGGACGATACCAACGTACCCTTTGTGAACACGATCAGCCTGGTTGAACGCGATGGGTCCGGCCAGATGACGGAGAGTGCGATCGGGCAGATGCCGGCATTGCTGGGTGCCAGCGCCGAATTCATCCCCTGGCCGGGCACCGAACAGACGAGCTCCGGCATCCTGCTCCAGGACGCGTTCGCCGGGGATACCGTGGTGCTCGGCCACATCGTGGGCGGCATCGAGAGCTCGGCGCCGAACATCTTCTTCATCAACACCGGCACGCAGAGCACGGCCACGAACAAGGTGTACCGCGTGCTGCTGGTGGACCCTTCAACCGCGGTGAACGACGCGGACCGAACGGAAGGGGCCCTGCGCGTCACCACGAATGGACAGGTCCTGAACATCGAGGCGTCGCTTCAAGGGAACAGTGCGGCCCTCGTACGTCTCATTGACAGCACCGGGCGTGTCGTTCGCCACATCGCTGCCGGCGTGGGTACAGGTGAACATCGCTGGACCGTGGACATGCGCGACCTCGCAGCCGGACCATACCTCATCGAGGTGCGCGATGAACACCTGCTGCTCACCCGTCGCATCATGCACTGATCGCGAGGGTGACCTTCGTCACTGCTCGAGGAGGTGCGCATCCGTTCCTTTGTGGCCAATAGAACGAACATGGAGAACACCATCCACATGCCGCGCATCGGCGACCAG
>JAKQEI010000042.1 GCA_029573495.1 Bacteroidota bacterium
ATAGCCGCCGAGCTACGCCTGCTCTTCGGTCCACGCTTCGATCCACAGGCGATCAACACCGATCAACAGGTTCTGAGTCTCCCCCGGACCCCCTCGTTCAAAACCCAACAACATCAACATCATCAGCAATAACGATGATGACACACTTTATCTAACAGACCCCTGATCGTTCACATTCGATAAGTGTCACCGATGTTGCAGTAAGAACCCCCGATCATGCGCACCGCACCCACTTCCCTCCTGGTCCTGACGCTTGTCCTTGGCTCCTGTGGCCAGAGCGACCCCTATGCGAATGAAGAAATGGGCATGGAACAGAACGACGGTTCTTTGGCGGACCGCGTGGCGGCCATCACCGGCCGCGATGCCGCTGCGTACAACGCCCAGCCCACGGGCCAGCAGGACGGCTCGGCGATGCAGGGAGGCTATGAGGGTGCTTCCATGGGAGGCGACCCACAGGCGGGAGGAACGCGCACGGTGACCATCCGCAGCCCGCAGTTCAATGTACCCATGGTCCACATCGATGTGCCACAGCGCTGGCCGTTGAAGAGCGCAGCCAGCGGGGACTGGAGCGTGGACTCGCCGGACCTGAAGGTGAGTTTCCAGAACGGCGGCAACTTCGTGTACGCCACGGGCCAGTTCGCCCAGTTCTACCAGCAGCAGGGCGGCCAGATGCGTCCGCCGGTGAACCCCGACCAGCTGGTGCGGCAGGAACTGGAACCGAAGATGCGGCAGAAGGGCTACGAGCTGATCGGCATGCGTGAACTGCCCCAGGTGGCCCAGGCCGACCAGCGCGGATTGGACGGCATGTACTCCGTAGGGCAGGTGCGCAAGGTGTGCCAGGCGAACGTGAGCGAGTGGCGCAAGGGCGATGAGCGCACGGCCCTGGTGATGCATTGGTACGCCTTCCAGAGCCCGGACATGACCAACTGGGGCTATCGCTTCTCCGGTGTGGAGACCAAGGCAGCGAACTTCGATCAGGAGAAGGTGGCGCTCGTGAACAGCCTGGCCAGCGTACGTTTCGATCCGGCCTACTTCGCGGCCTACGCACAGAGCGAACAGCAGAAGGGCAACCAGAGCTGGGCGGCGCACAACCAGCGCATGCAACAGAACCAGGCCAACTTCGACCGCAGCCAGGCCGCGCACCGCGACATGGTGAACAGCGTGAACGACGCCCAGATGAGCACCTGGCGGAACAACAACGCCAGCTCGGACCGTATGCACGATG
>JAKQEI010000049.1 GCA_029573495.1 Bacteroidota bacterium
TAAATGCGACCTTGGCCTGTCGTTCGTCGCGTGTGTCCTGGATCCTCCGCCCACACATGTCCTTCAGAATGACAAGACGAAGTTCCCGAGGGCTGTTCTGGGCCACCATACCCGGAAGCAGGTATTCCAGCTGGAACGACCATCGTTAATTGACCCACATCATTCTACGGCAGTCCTCCTGCGGCTCATTGGATGCCCGGGATCGCTGGGCCCGGCCTTCGAAAAGGTATCGACGGTCCCGACGTATCCCCGCTATCGGAATCTGCAGATGCGGCACCCACCGCCCCGCCTTTCATCCGCGAGGACCATGACCATCCCATCGCGACCATGGATCAGCCGAATACCCTGAAAGCACCGGGGCCGCCTCTTGCGAGACGGCCCCGGTGGTACTATCCCTTCCGGGTGCGATCAACGTTGGATCACGATGCGTTCCGTACGCACCAGATCACCTGCGGTGATACGAAGCAGATACACACCGCTGCCCATTCCAGCCAGGTCCACACCGGTCGATACCGATCCGGCCTGAACCTGCGCCATGGTGTTCAGGAGGCGCTTACCCGTGAGGTCATACAACTCCAGACCAAGCATCTCCACGGAAGCTTCGAGGTTCCGGACGGAGAGGGAGAGGCGCTCGCCATTGTTCGGGTTCGGCCAGGCGGTCACCTCGACAGGCATCGCACCGACCGGCCCCATCATAGCACCAGGCTCAGCTGCGATACCGGCCGTTCCAGCTCCTATGATGGTGACCAGACAGCTTGTACCCCATGGACACCAGGTCGCTCCCTGGTCCACGCTCACCCGGACCCGGACATCGTATGTGATGCCCGGCACGAGCGGCATGTCGGTCCAGTTGAGGATGCACACGTTATTGTTCCTGGTCACCACCTTGACGAAGTCCCCCTCACCCGGTACGGTGAATTCGAACTGATAACGGTTCGCGCCGGGACGGGACCAAGCGTAGATCTTGGAGGTGTTCGTACCGAACGGCTTCAGCACACCACAGGAGAATTCAGCCATGGTCGGCGTGTTCACCAGAGTGGTCGGCGGGCACTGTGCCAGGGCCGCGTCCACCTTGAACCTGCAGGCCGGACCGAAGGGGAAGTTCACCCCGGCCACACGACCACGGATGCGGATGTTCATGAGCACACCTTCCGGGATCAACGGTGTTGTCGGTGTGTTGTACCAGTTGTTGATCTTCATGTGGCAGGCCCTCGTCGCTGAAGCTGGAGAGAAACCATCACTCACATTGTGGCTACGGAACTTGCGGTAGCTGTATGTGCCGTTCGGGTCGAAGATCCAGAACTCATAACCGCTATTGCTCGGTTGAACCGCATTGGAACCGCCGGGCACCCAGGTCGCACTGACCGCTTCATTGGCGGTGGCCACCACATACTGGTTGGCTACCCAGAACTCACGATCGCAGTGTGCGAAGATCACCCGATCCTCACCAACAGGCAGGCAGAAGCCCTGGCCACCGGCTATGGCGCTCACCGAGGTGAACTGGCCATTGGCCACGTTGTCAATGATGCGCACATCGTCCGCACCTCCGAGTTTCATGGCATACCCTCCGGTGGTCATGCCATCACCCGCGCTGTCGAACACACGCAGAGCGTAGCATCCATCCACCAGGCAGCATTGCTCCCCGATCATCTGGTTGTTGATGCCGAGATAAGGTCCACCCTGGCAAAGCGCCGTACCACCACCCTCCGGAACGATCTCCCAGGAGGTCTCACCACCATTGGCGTCCGTCGCAATGACGAGGTTGACGTACTGATCGCAACCGACAGGCACGCCAACACAGGTGCAATTCTGCGACCAGGTATCGCCGGTGGTATTCACATCGCCGTCATCGCAAGGTGTTCCCGGTACGGTCAGCGTAAGCACCAATACTTCGGTCACGCAACCGTTCAAATAGGTGTAGGTGCCGCTCTCCGTGTACACCTGCTCATTGATAGGCCAGATGTAACTGGATCCACAGAAACTGAAGTCGGTCGTATTCGTGGTACTGGGCTCGATCGTCAGCTCAAGGATCTCCGTGCTGCAACCCGTGGTCACCGTATAGGTACCGCTCTCCGTGTATGTGGCTCCGTTCGCGCTCCAGGTGTAGTTGTCGCACGCGCTCACCGTGGTCGTGTTGCTCGTGCTCGGCGTGATCGTCAGCACCAAGGTCTCGGTGTTACATCCGCTCACATCGGTGTAGGTGCCGCTCGAGGTGTAGGTCTGGCCGTTCACGCTCCAGGTGTAGCTGTCGCACGCGCTGGCCGTGGTCGTGTTGCTCGTGCTCGGCGTGATCGTCAGTTCCAGGATCTGGGTTCCGCAACCGCTCACGCTCGTGTAGGTGCCGCTCGCGGTGTAGGTCTGGCCGCTCACGTTCCAAGTGTAGCTGTCACAGGCGCTCACGGTCGTCGTGTTCTCCGTACTGCTCACGATGGTGAGCACCAGGATCTCCGTAAGACAGCCGTTGACATCGGTATAGGTGCCGCTCGCAGTGTAGGTCTGTCCGTTCACGCTCCAGGTGTAACTGTCGCATTCGGTGACAGTGGTCGTGTTGCTCGTGCTCGGCGTGATCGTCAGCACCAAGGTCTCGGTATCACAACCGTTCACATCGGTGTAGGTGCCGCTCGCGGTGTAGGTCTGACCGTTCACGCTCCACGTGTAGCTGTCGCACGCGCTCGCCGTGGTCGTGTTGTTCGTGCTCGGTGTGATCGTCAACACCAAGGTCTCGGTGTTACATCCGTTCACATCGGTGTAGGTGCCGCTCGTGGTGTAGGTCTGACCGTTCACGCTCCACGTGTAGCTGTCGCACGCGCTCGCCGTGGTCGTGTTGTTCGTGCTCGGCGTGATCGTCAGCACCAAGGTCTCGGTGTTACATCCGTTCACATCGGTGTAGGTGCCGCTCGAGGTGTAGGTCTGGCCGTTCACGCTCCACGTGTAGCTGTCGCACGCGCTCGCCGTGGTCGTGTTGCTCGTGCTCGGCGTGATCGTCAGTTCCAGGATCTGGGTTCCGCAACCGCTCACGCTCGTGTAGGTGCCGCTCGCGGTGTAGGTCTGGCCGTTCACGTTCCAGGTGTAGCTGTCACAGGCGCTCACGGTCGTCGTGTTCTCCGTGCTGTTCACAATGGTGAGTACCAGGATCTCCGTAAGACAGCCGCTGACATCGGTGTAAGTGCCGCTCGCAGTGTAGGTCTGACCGTTCACGCTCCAGGTGTAACTGTCGCATTCGGTGACAGTGGTCGTATTGCTCGTGCTCGGCGTGATCGTCAGCACCAAGGTCTCGGTATCACAACCATTCACGTCAGTATAGGTGCCGCTCGCGGTGTAGGTCTGACCGTTCACCGACCACGTGTAGGTATCGCACGCGGAGATCGTCGTAGTGTTGTTCGTGCTCGGTGTGATCGTCAAAACCAACGTGTCATTGGCACAGCCATTCACGTTCGTGTACGTTCCGCTCTGCGTGTACGTACTACCGTTCACCGTCCAAGTGTAGGTATCGCATGCGCTGATCGTGGTCGTGTTGTTGACCGTGGTCGTCACGTTCACAGTACGGGTCGCTGTAGCGTTGGGACATCCTCCGGTTCCAGTTACCGTGTAGGTCATCGTGGCTGAACCAGCTGCGACGCCTGTGATCACACCCGTCGTTGGGTTGATGGTGGCGATGCCCGTATTGCTGCTCGACCAGCTTCCACCACCGACCGAACTACTGAAGACGGTGTTCTCACCCGAACAGATGTTCTGTCCACCGCTCAGTGTGCCGGCACTTGGTGCTGTGGTCACTGTCACCGTACGCGTTGCGGTCGCGTTGGGGCAACCACCGGTACCCGTGACCGTGTAGGTCATCGTGGCCGTACCCGCGCTCACGCCGCTGATCGCTCCGGTCGTCGGGTTGATCGTAGCCACGCCCGTGTTACCACTGCTCCAGCTACCACCGCCGACCGTGCTGCTGAAGGTGGTGTTACCACCCACACAGATGCCTTGCGTTCCGCTCAAGGTGCCTGCGCTCGGAGCGGCCGTCACCGTCACCGTTCGAGTCGCTGTTGCGTTGGGGCAACCACCGGTACCCGTGACCGTGTAGGTCATCGTGGCCGTACCTGCGCTCACGCCGCTGATCGCTCCGGTGGTCGGGTTGATCGTAGCTACGCCCGTGTTGCCACTGCTCCAGCTACCACCACCGACCGTGCTGCTGAAGGTGGTGTTCCCACCCACACAGATGCCTTGCGTTCCGCTCAACGTGCCAGCGCTCGGAGCGGCCGTCACCGTGATCGTCGTATTCGCTGCCACAGTGCAGTTCCCCTGGGTCACGGTATAGGTCAGGGTCTGCGTGCCTGCCGTTGGCGAGAAGGTGTTCCCGGAAACTCCGGTACCGCTCCAGGTACCACCAGCCGGTGAGCCGCTCAAGGAAATGCTCGCACCCGTCGAACAGGTAGGTCCATAGCTACCCGGCGTCACCGTGAACGGGGTTCCGATCACACCGGACAAGATCGATCCGGTCGCGGCGACACCACCAACGGACACGAAGAAGTTCCTGTTGGGGAGGGGGTGTTGATTCGTCAATTCGATGCTGGGACAACCAGAGATACCAGCTATCCGGAACCGGTGAAGCGCTCTTGTCTGGCCTGCGGTGAAGCCACACTGGGCGGTAGTCCCCAATGCAGAGGCACCATCGCAACGAAAGGTGAAGTAGCGGTACGCTCCGAAGATCTCCACAGGTAGATCATTCGTCAACAACGGTGCTCGCGTATTGCTGCAGAGATTGACGAAGTCATCCTCGGAAATATCCCCACCAGCGGACTCATCCCAACGGATGGTGAAGACGGAATTCATGATGGCGTTGTAGTCCGCATTCGCCGTCCAATGGAATTCGAATACCTCCGGGTCCGCCGTCGGCACCAACTCAATGTCCATCTGGGCACTGAGCCCGGTGCCTGCCAGCCCGGCAACGAGGCCGATCGCCAAGCCTAGGACCCTTTCTCGAATGTTCGTGAGCATGTTCTTGTCCGTGTATGGTTCGTTCGGGTGAAATGTAGGAGAATTCGGGTTCTAAGGAAGCTGTTGGGTACGGCTGTTCGTTGGCACCACGCCACCGATATTGGCAAGTATGGGATCCCTATCGTTGGTGACCCCGGTGTACTTCGAAATTCCGTCGAGATTAATGTCGCTTTGGAGGTACCCAGTGACCGTGTTCGTCGGGATCACCCCACCGATCGCCTCCAGTATCTTGTCCCGGTCATTATTGGCTCCCGCGTACAGAACGAGCCCATCCCTGACCGCCTCGCCCGACCACAAGAGACGATGTGCGCCACTGATCTTCCGGGCGTCGGTCCCCCATGTGCTGGTTGAACCACTTCGGAAGTCCACGGTCGTCGGACTTGCCGCCAAGGCCACCGGTGCCGCGGTCATCACCCCGAGGTGATTCCGGTGTCGCACGGCGACATGGTAGGACCCGGCCGCGACCGAGAACCGCAGCGGGGCACCATCGGCGCCGATGATATCACCGGAGCGTGTGATCAATCCGCTTTGAGCGGCCAATATGCTCGTCGGTGTCGTTGCATCACGGAGTTCGACCCGGATCCAGTCGACCACCGCGTTCGCCCCGCTCGTGGTCAGAATGGCGGCAGCGAGTTGTTCACCGCCAGGACCCACCTGTGGGAAGCCAAGAGCGGCATACGGTTCGTTGATGGGCAGGAGGCTTTTCACCCGGAGCGAGTCATACATCATACCCGTGTTCACGTCGAATGGCCCATCCAGCCATGCCTTGATATCCACCACCACTCCGTTCACCACGTTGGCGGTCACCGGTACACGTGCGCTTTCGATCACAGCATCCTCCGTCCTCACCTGCCAATCATAGAAGAACAAGTAGGTCGAGCTTCCCAAGGTGGAGCCAGTGATGGATCCGAAGGTGCCGATCGGGTATGGGTAGGAAACACCGGTGGTACTGCGGTGCAGATCTTGAACCACGAGCTGTGTGCCATTGCTCGCGGCCCCGCTGTCATAGGCGGACAGTTTATGCTGTGTTCCCTTTGGTACGCGGAAGTTCAAGGTCACCACCTGATCACCAGCGAGCATATCCAACTGCTTTTCCGCAAGCAGATTGCCAACATTGTCCACGAGGACGAAGTGTCGGTTGCCCGTTGAGGAGGCTACTACCCGAACTGACTCCAGGATGAAGGGCTCATACGCATCGAAGAGCATCCATTGGCGTCCGTTGTAGTTGCTGCCATGGGCAGGAACATAGGTCTTGCCAGCCGTCAAGGACGTGCCTGGCATGGTGTTACGGTCGCTCACCCAATAGGTCGTCGAAGTGGACAGTACCGGTGTCGTGAAGGAATTCCCTGTCGCGATGGCATCGCCTCCCGTATCGTCGGCATACCATTGAGGATCGTTCCCTGTGGCGCCCAGGTCCGCTGTGGAAGGTCCCACTACAGTTGCCCCCGTGGCCGTGGGTGCGGCCGGAGCGGTCATGGCTGTTACCGCCAGGGTGCCCGTCACCAGGGTACCGCAAGGCGCTGTCACCGTGCAGGAGTAGTTCCCCGCCGCCGCCACAGTAATGCTACGGGTGGTAGCCCCGGTGCTCCACAGATAGGAATAGCCAGGTGCGGCGGTAAGGGTGACCGTGCGGCCGGGTCCGACGATCGGGCGCTTGTCCGCATGGATGAAGGCTGATCCACCGCTGTTGGCAGCCCGTTGAAGTGCGACCGTGAACGGCATGGCCGTCCAGTTGTTCGCCTCGTTCTCCTCGCGGAACACGTTCGTGGGATCCACCTCGGCCACGATCCAATAGTTCCCGTTGCACAGGTTCGGCATCAGGTTGATCCACATCCCGTCCAACCATTCGCCGTAGAGGTCGGTGCGACCCGACGAGATGCCTTGATAATCATCACTGCAGGAGTAGTTCTGGAACAGACCCCGGTTGGGGAACTGTGACTGGGTATTGAGCACCGAACCCTGTTGCCATTCCTGTTGGGTGCGGCAATGACCGTTGGCAGAGCTCTCCCAGCAGTCGTAATAGTCCATAAGGCAGAAGCCGATCTTGGCCCCCGTTGCCACGATGGGCCAGCGTGTGGGCAGTGGCTCGTTCGGATCCTCGATCCGCAGGGTCATGGTCGTCCAATCGTCCACATGGTAGTGGCCATGCGTCGGGTGATAGGTCATGGTACCCGTCTTCTCGTCCTGGTAGGACATGGCGCTCCCGTTCTTATGATAGATCCGTTGGAAGAGGATCTGTTTCGGCGAGATGCCGCCCTCGCAGGAGAAATTGTACTGTCCACTGACATACGATGTATCCGTGCCGCAGATGAAGGCTCGGATCCCGTTCGAGACGCCACGCACCTCGAGGTTCCCTTTTCCGATGTTCG
>JAKQEI010000050.1 GCA_029573495.1 Bacteroidota bacterium
GGGAACATGTCCACCGGCTGCACGAAGTCGATCCGGTAGGCATCGTTGAGGATGGCCAGGTCGCGGGCCTGTGTGGCCGGGTTGCAGCTCACGTAAACGATGCGCGGCGGTGCCAGCTCCAGCAGGTGACGCACCACGGGCTCATCCATGCCGGCGCGCGGCGGATCGGTCACCACCACATCGGGCCTGCCATGCCGCGCCACGAAGTCCGCGTCCATCACCTTCTTCATGTCGCCACTGGTGAAGCTCACGTTCGTGATGCCGTTCAGTTCGGCGTTCACACGCGCATCGGCCACGCTCTCGGGTACGAGTTCCACACCGGCCACATGTTTCGCCCGGGCAGCGAGGTAGAGCGTGATGCTTCCCGCACCGCAGTACAGGTCGTACACGTTCTCCGCACCGGTCAGGCCCGCCAGGTCGCGCGTGAGCCTGTACATGGCGATGGTCTGTTGCGGGTTGGTCTGGAAGAAGGTCTTCGGCCCGATCCGGAACTTCAACGGTTTGCCGCCCGGACCATCGGGCAACTCCTCGATGATGTGGTCACGCCCGTGGAAGGTGTGTATGTCGAGGTCGTAGATCGTGTCGTTCTTCTTGGTGTTGACCGTCCATAGGACGCTCGTCAGTTGCGGAAAACGCTCCACCAACGCGCCAAGGATCCGCTCCCGGGCTTCCACGTCCTCGTGCCCCACTGCCAGCAGCACCATGCACTCGCCAGTGGTCGTGGTGCGGATGAGCAGCGTGCGCAGGAAGCCCTGGTGTTCGCGTACATCGTAGAAGCTGAGGCCGTGCGTGCGGGCATGCTCCCGGAAGAAGCGGCGGATGCTATCGCTCGGTTCGGGCTGCAGGTGGCATTCGCGGATGTCCAACACGCGATCGAAGCGCTGCGGAATGTGGAAGCCGAGCGCGTTCCGGTCCTCATCGCGTTGCTCGTTCGCGATCTCCTCCTTCGTGAACCAGCGGCTGTTGCAGAAGGTGAACTCCAATTTGTTCCGGTAGTGACGCAGCCCCTGCGAAGGCATGATCGGGGTCACCGACGGCAGCGTCAACCCACCAAGGCGTTCCAGGTTGTCGATCACCTGCTGTTGCTTGTACTCCAGCTGCTTGGGGTAGGCGAGGTCCTGCCATTTGCAGCCGCCACAGGTGCCGAAGTGCGCGCAGAACGCGGCCACACGGTCAGGTGATGGCGAAACGATGCGGGTGGTGATCGCTTCCGCGTAGTTGCTCTTCTTCTTCGTCACCCGCACATCCACCACATCACCGGGTACGGCACCGGTCACGAAGACCACCATGCCGTCATGCTTGGCGATGGCCTTGCCTTGCGCACCGGCGCTGTCGATGGTGAGGTTCTCGAAGAAGAGGGGTTCGCGGGAGCGGTTGCGGCGGGACATGGGCGGCAAAGATCGCGCCGTCGACCGGTTCATGGGGACATCGGCCTGACAGACCAAGCGCGGTGAACCCTCATCACCCCAACCTGTACTTTTGCGATCCATGCAAGAGACCCGCCTCAACACCCGCAGCCAGCAAGCCATCGCCCTCGAGGACAAGTACGGGGCCCACAACTACCACCCTTTGCCGGTGGTGCTGGACCGTGGGAAGGGCGTCTTCGTGTGGGATGTGGACGGCAAGCGCTATTACGACTTCCTCAGTGCCTACAGCGCGGTGAACCAGGGCCACTGCCACCCCCGCCTGGTGAAGGCCATGCAGGAGCAGGCTGCCGAGATCACCCTCACCTCGCGCGCCTTCTACAACAGCAAGCTGGGCAGCTACGCGGAGTACGTCTGCAAGACCTTCGGCTACGAGAAGATGCTGCCCATGAACACCGGCGCCGAAGCGGTGGAGACCGCCCTGAAGCTTGCGCGCCGCTGGGGCTATGAGAAGAAGGGCATCGCGAAGGACCAGGCGAGGATCATCGTCTGCGAAGGCAACTTCCACGGACGCACCATCACCATCATCAGCGCCAGCACCGATCCGGACAGCAACACCCGCTTCGGGCCGTACACCCCGGGCTTCGTGGTGATCCCGTACAATGACATCCCGGCGCTGGAGAAGGCCTTGGAGGACCCGAACGTCTGCGCCTTCCTCGTGGAGCCCATCCAGGGAGAAGCAGGGGTCTTCGTGCCGGCGGATGATTTCATCGCCAAGGCGATCCGCGCGTGCAAGGCGAAGAACGTGCTCTTCATGGCCGATGAGGTACAGACGGGCATCGCTCGAACCGGTCGCATGTTGTGCAGCGAACACAGCGGCGAAAGGCCCGATGTGGTGATCCTGGGCAAGGCGGTGAGCGGTGGCATGTATCCCGTCAGCCTCGTACTCGCCGATGATGCGGTCATGGAGGTGTTCACCCCCGGCAGCCATGGCAGCACCTTCGGCGGCAACCCCATGGCCGCGCGCATCGCCATGGAGGCGCTGGACATCGTGAAGGAAGAGAAGCTTGCGGAGAACGCCGAACGCCTCGGACAGCTCTTCCGCAGTGAGATGCAGAAGCTCGTGGACGAGTTCTCCTACGTGAAGCTGGTGCGCGGGAAGGGCCTGCTCAACGCCCTCATCATCGAGCCGCGCAAGACCGCCGACGGTTCACCCAGGACCGCTTGGGAACTCTGCCTGCTGCTGCGTGACAATGGGCTGCTGGCCAAGCCTACGCATGGCGACATCATCCGCTTCGCACCACCACTGGTGATCACCGAGGAGCAGTTGATGGAGTGCTGCCGGATCATCGCGTTGAGCGTACGGCAGTTCGCTTGACCGGGGGCCTGGTCTCCCATTGTGAACCCTGGAGGTGTCAGGCTGTGGCGATCAGGGTCCGCAGTCATCGCGGGTGATCGATCAACCACTGTCTTACCCGTTCCAGGTTCTCCTGCTTCAAGGGCTCGCGTTCGGCCCGGCTGGTCTCGGTGAAGTAGCGGTGGGCGCTCATGAAGCGCACCTGCAACTCGTTCCAGTCGTGTTCATCCTTGACCACCCCGTAGTGTTTGAATTCCCAGAACAAGGTGGTGCCGATCCGGAAGAAATCGGGTCGGCCCAGGTAGTCGAGGTCCGCGTCGCATAGGATCATGGCCAGCTGGTCCTTTGGCCGGGGAGGAAGCTTGGTGGCCATCACCAGATCGCAGACCCGCTCGATGTGCTCCTTGCCATATCCGAACTGCGGAAGGGCCTCCCGGGCGATCGTACAACCTGCTTCCTCGTGGTCATGGTCCTGTACCATGAAGCCGGAATCGTGGTACAAGGCTGCTGTCCGCAACAAGTTCATCTCCTCCTCCTTCACCCCCGCGTGCATCGCCAGTTCCACAGCGGAACGGTACACGTCCAAGGTGTGGCTGAAGTTGTGGTAGGTACGCTCCTTGGGAAGCCCCGACCGGAGCCTCGAAAGGATATACATCTCTGCGGCAGGCTGATCCATCCTTCGATCAAGATAGCTTCATGGAACCGAAAGAACCGCATTGCGATCAGGTCGACCTGTCGTATCGTTGAGTGGATGCTCGCCAGGTGCCCTTGCTGAACTTGGACAGGGATCACGTGACACAGAGGAGGCGTTCACCAAGGAGAACGGCTGCTGGATCCGCTCCCGTTGCTCACCCCTTCCCGATCAACCGCATCATCTCCGGATAACTGTACACCTCGCTTGTTACCGGGCCCTGGAGCGCTGCGGCGACCATCGCCCGGGCGATCTCGGTGGTGTGGATGGAGCGGAACTTCACTGGTGTGATCGCCTTGAACAGCGGTATGATCGCGGCAAGAATACCCGGCGTGTGCTTGGAACCCAGGATCATCGCCGGGCGGAAGATGCTCACGACCGCTGGGCCTTGTGCTTTTACCGCCGCCTCAGCCTCGCCTTTCACCCGACTGTAGCGCGGCGTGCCTGCGGCGCCACCACGCGTGCTTGCGCTCGCATCCGCGCCAATGGCCGACATCAGAAGCAGGTGACGCACCTTGCCCGATGCCTTCAGGCCGCGCGCGAAGGCCGCGTTCAACTCCACATCCACCGCGCGGTGCTCCTCCAAGGTCAACTTGGCGGTACCGGCTCCCACACCCAGTACGCTGAAGCCGATCGCTTCCGCATCGCTCGTGCGCAAGGCATCCACCACGGCATGTTCCAGTTCGCTGGGTGTCATCTTCGGCACCGACCGGACCTCGACCTGTGGCCCGTGATGCTGGTCAAGCGGTTTGCGGGCCAGCACGATGATGCGATCGAACGCGTTACTGCGTTCCAGTTCGGCCAGGAGCTCCTGGCCGACCGAGCCCGATGCACCGAGCAGAATGGCAATTCGTGGGGTCATGATCATTGTTCAGCACGAACCTAGGCGATCGCTGGGTAGGTCCAATGCGTCCGTGAGGGATCCATGCAATTCCATGCGCGTGCGACCGCCACTTGGTCGATCCGGTCAATGATCCCCGCGCGCGACGATCCGCGCGAACCGCCCATTGATGATCTCCGCCAGGTTCCACAGGATGAGGTCGCGGTCCGTGGTGCTGTAGAAAGTGACCACCACCGCGTCCAGCGCTTCGTGGTATAGGGCGAAGCTCTCGTAGCCGGGCACCCAGCCCGAATGCTCGAACTCGTAGATCGACGCGTAGATGCCGCGCTCCTTTTCCGTGAGCAGGTCACCCGTGTTCAAGGCGCGCAGGAAATTGGCGACATCCTGGGCCGTGGCCACCATGCCGATGTCGTCGGTCTTCAGGTCGGCGGCGTGGCCTTGATGGAAGCCGCTCATCACGTCCGCGATGGCGACGTCGTGGATGGAGGAGAAGGTGTGGTGCAGCTGGAGCGGCCCGAGGATGCGTTCTTGAACGAACTGGAATGTCCTGTAGCCCAGGGTCTGCGCCATGATCCGGTCCAGCAGGAGGTAGTTCGTGTTGCAATAGGCGTATTGCGCTCCCGGTGCGAAGTCGGCGGGTGCTCCCTGGATAAGGGCGATCTTCTCGGCGTAACTCGCCTTCGGATGGGCCCAGTAGTCCGGCGTGTCCGTGTAGTTGGGAATGCCGCTGCGGTGCTGCACGAGCATGCGCAAGGTGATGCGTTCGACGTGCTCGATCTGGCCCACGAGTTCGGGTAACAGGTCGGCCAAGGTGCTGTCCAACGACAGACGTCCGTCGCTGACCAACTTGGCCACGGCCACGGCGGTGTAGAGCTTGCTGATGCTACCGATCTTGAAGTAGGCATCGGTCCGGGCCGGGACCTGCTTCACGGGATCATGCCAGCCCG
>JAKQEI010000064.1 GCA_029573495.1 Bacteroidota bacterium
TGGGATACCAACGGCATCGAGGGCACCTTCCGTTTCCTGCGGAAGTTCTGGAACCTGTTCCATGCGGCTGGTGATGCGTTCGGTGTTTCCGATGACGCCCCCACCAAACCCGAACTGAAGGTCCTGCACGCCACCCTGAAGAAGGTGACCGAGGACATCGAGAAGATGAGCTTCAACACCAGCGTGGCGCAGTTCATGATCGCCGTGAACGAGCTGGGCGGTTTGAAGTGCAACAAACGAGCGATCCTGGAGCCGCTCACCATCGCCTTGGCGCCCTTCGCCCCACACATCGCCGAGGAGTTGTGGGAGAAGCTCGGGCATGCCGAAAGCATAACAACAGCCACCTGGCCTGTCTTCGATCCGCAGTACCTGGTGGAGGAGGATTTCAACTACCCCATCAGTTTCAACGGCAAGACCCGCCTGCAGCTCGCCTTCCCCATCGCCCTGAGCAAGGAGGAGGTGGAGGCCGCTGTGCTGGCCAACCCCGAGGTGCAGGCCAAACTCGAGGGCAAGGCCCCAAAGAAGGTGATCGTAGTGCCCAAGCGCATCGTTAACATCGTGGTGTAACGGGTTCTTTGTTAGGCAGTTGCGTGGTGCGCGCCGGAGCGTGGAACCAGCAACCCGTCAACCCACAACACGCAACTGCGGGAACGGCTGGCGCGCAGTGTCACCCCGATCGGCATGTACCTTGCGATATGAGCACCATGGCACGTTCGACCACTTTCCTGCTGGCCGGTCTCGCCCTGTTGACCATGGGCTTCGGCCAGGCCAAGAACCCTGCGGCCACGACCGCCAAGGAGTACAACCAATTGCGCGACCTGAAGTTCGATTCCTTCAAGCCGGGCGAGAAGCTGACCTATGTGGTGCACTATGGCTGGCTGAACGCCGGTGAGGCGGTGGTGGAGCTGAAGGAGGGAACGCGCGATATCGCGGGACGGAAGGTGTGGGTGGCCACCGGCACGGGACGCAGCCTCGGCGCCTTCAACACCTTCTACAAGGTGGACGACCACTACGAGACCCACTTCGACGCGAAGGGCGTCTTCCCCTATGCCTTCATCCGCCGCGTAAGCGAAGGTGGTTACGAGTTCAGCCAGGACTACGTGTACAACCAGCTGAAGGGCGAGGTGACCACCCAGAAGAAGGAAACGTACAAGGTGCCGGCCAGCGTGCAGGACATGCTCAGCGCCTTCTACTTCGCGCGTACGATCGATTTCGCCAATGCGAAGGAGGGCGACATCTTCACCATCGAGACCTTCATGGACGATGAATTGTGGCCCCTGCGCATGAAGTACATGGGCAAGGAGACCATCAAGTTGCGCAATGGCAAGTACCGCTGCCTCAAGTTCCAGCCCGTGGTGCAGGAGGGCCGCATCTTCAAGGGCAACGACGACCTGAACGTGTGGATCACCGATGACGGCAACCGGATCCCGGTGCTGGCGCAGGCCAAGGTGCTCGTGGGTTCGATCAAGATGGAGCTGTCGGACTACGAGGGTCTCAGCCACCCGATCGCCAAAGAGTGACCTTTGAACGCCACGGGGTGAACAACCTGCCGTGGAAAGGATGTGACCACCTGTGATGCCGACACGGGGGGCGTTGTGTTCCTTGCACTCCCATGGTCTGGTGGCAGAAAGGATTGGTGGCGCTGGCCGCGACGAGCGGTGTTGGCTTGTTCCTCTTATCGGTCGATCTCGGTCCCCGTGTGGAATACACGCCGGACCCCACGCCGGTGGTAATGGAGGACACGGTGCCCCTGCCGCCTGATGCCTACGGCATACCCATGGCTGGCTACGTGCTCGAACAGGGTTCCGTGAAACGCGGCGACACCTTCGGTGGACTGCTCAACGCACGCGGCGTGGACCAAAGCACCATCCATGGCCTGGTGGAGCTCGCCCTGCCCCATTTCGATGTGCGCCGGATGCGCATGGGTCATCCCTATGCCTTCATCTTCGACGAGGACAACACCCTGAGCCCGGAGTACTTCGTGTACGAGGACGATGCCGTGCATTACGTGGTCTTTCACCTGCATGACAGTGTGGGCGTCACGGTGGGTGAACGTCCCGTGAAGGTGGAGGAGCGAAGCATCGCCTGCTCGGTGACCGGCGCCTTGTACAACGACCTGGCGAAGGCTGGCGCGGATCCGCAATTGGCCATGCAATTGGCCGATGTCTTCGCCTGGACAGTGGACTTCTACCGGATCCAGAAGGATGACATCTTCTCGGTGGTGTACCAGGAGAAGACAGTGGATGGCGAGCCATACGGGGCCCCGGAGATCGTGGGCGCACGCTACATCAGTGGCGGCACCGTGAAAGAGGCTTACCTCTTCGCCCAGAGCGATGGCAAGGAGTCGTACTACGATGAGGAGGGCCGCAGCATGCGCAAGGCCTTCCTGCAGGCACCGCTCAAGTTCAGCCGGATCTCAAGTGGCTTCAGTTCCAGGCGGCTGCACCCGGTCCAGAAGGTGATGAAAGCGCACCTGGGTACGGACTACGCCGCGCCCTATGGAACGCCGATCCTCGCGGTGGGCGATGGGATCGTGGAGAAGGCCGGGCGCACCGGGGGTAACGGCAACTTCGTGAAGATCCGCCACAACGGCACATACAGCACCCAATACCTGCACATGCGGAAGATCCTGGTGAAGCAGGGCCAGGCCGTGCAACAAGGGCAGGTGATCGGTGAGGTGGGCAGCACGGGGCTGGCCACTGGTCCGCATGTCTGCTTCCGCTTCTGGAAGAACGGCGTGCAGGTGGACCACCGCCGGGAGGAGTTCCCGAACACGGAACCGCTGGACCCGGAGCGTATGCCCGCCTTCGAGGCCTTCAAGGCGCCCGTGCGCGCCGAACTCTTCGCCGCCGAGAAGGTGGCTCGGGGCCGGGTGGTGAACTTCTGAACTTCCAAGTCCAAAGGGGATCGCGACGAAGGGAGCCGGTGATGGCTCTCGCGAAGCAGGCAGGTCTTCCATTCGTACCTAATTAGGTTTATATAATAAACATGTTTATGTTTGTGCCATCGATCCACTTCTCATGAACACCGATCTCGCCCCCGAACAAAGCCTCAAGCTGATCGAAAGCATGATCCGCCAGGCGAAGCGCAGTTTCCAACGCCTCAGCTTCTACTTCCTCCTATGGGGTGTGCTGCTGATCGCTGCCATGTTGGCCACCTACCTCTTACGCGATATGGACCCTGCCACCGGCAAGGGCGCCCCATGGGGTGTGGCCGGCTTCGCTGGAGGCTTCATCAGCATGGTGTATGGCGCGCGGCAGGGCAGGCGTGAACGCGTGATCAACGCGATGGATGGGCTCATCGGCTGGCTGTGGGCGTCATTCGTCATCACCATGATCATCACCATCGCGGTCAGTCTTGCTGCGCACCGCGATCCGGGTCCGATGATCACCCTGCTCACGGGCATCCCCACCTTCATGACGGGCCGGATCATGCGCTTCCGACCGCTCATCATGGGAGGCGTCATCTTCTGGGTGGCCGGTGCGGTGATGCACTTCACCCAGGATGCGTTCACGATCACCATGATCTATTGCGCGGCCATGGTCCTCGGCTACATCCTGCCCGGACTTCTGCTCAAACGCATGGAAGATGGCCTTCGCACCACTTGATCCCCTGCTGCACAACCAGCTCCGCCTCGCTGTGATGAGCTTGCTGGTCGCGGTGGAGGAGGGTGATTTCAACTTCCTCCTGGAAAAGACCGGCGCCACGCGTGGCAACCTGAGCGTGCAGATCACCAAGCTGAAGGAGGCCGGCTACATCGAGGTGAAGAAGACCTTCAAGGAGAACTACCCGAACACCGTGTGTCGGATAAGCCGGAAGGGCATCGATGCCTTCGAGGCCTATGTGAAGGCGATCAGGGGCTACCTGAGCAAGTGAGCGACCGAGGTGCCGTGGCCCTGATCCGTCGCGGATAGTCGCTCGTTGGTCGTGCACGCGGGCAGGTGCGCCGAAGGAAAGGCACCTCCCGGAACCTGTTGCGTACACAGCCGCATGCCTTTGGTGTGCACCGCCCTTCCTCCGCGAACGATCGTCCTGGTCATCGTTGTGATGCTTGTGGCCTGCAGGAAGGAGGAGCTTGTCGTGCGACCGGACAACCAGGCTCCCGACTACAGCGGTGTTCCGACCGTTGTGGTCAGCAACTACGTCAACCGGCTCTTCATCGATCTGCTCGGACGTGAACCGGTCGATGTGGAGATGAACAACGAGGTGGCCGCGCTTGAGTCCGCTGGACTTTCCACGGATGCGCGGATCGCACTTGTGAACAGGCTGATGACCAGCACAGCCCATGTGGAGGGGGATTCGTCCTACCGGAACGCCTACGCCCAGCGCACCTACGAACAGTTCAAGGCGCGCTTCATCGAAGGGGTGAGCGACGAGGTGATCGACGGCTTCATCAGCAACGCCGAGCAAGCCGCGCTGGAGGATTCGTTGAGCGGCGATACGAGCGCAGCGAACGCGAGCAACAGCGCCCTGCAGCGGCTGCTCCGGCTGAAGGGGTCGCGGATCCAGTACCGGGAAGGGCTCATCACGGGCACCGAGGTGGTGCGGCGCATGTTGTTCAATGACGTCTACGACGGGATCAACATGAACACCTTCAACTTCATCAATGCCAGCTTCGACAATCTCCTGTTCCGCTACCCGACGGACGCCGAGTTCAATGCCGGCTATACGATGGTGGAGCACAACAGCACGGCTCTGCTCTTCGGCAGCAGCGCCCAGGACAAGAGCGGATACCTGGACATCCTCGTGAATTCCGCCGAAGGCCATGAAGGGCTGGTCCGCCTGTTCTTCCGCTCGTACATGGGAAGGGAGCCCAGCACCTACGAGGCTTACGATCTCACCACGGACTTCATGATGGACAACGACCTCCGCCGCCTGCAACGCAGCATCCTGATCGGCGACGAGTACGCCGGACTCCTCAATGACTGAACAAGGAATGCAGCTCTCCTCGACCAAGCACTGAACGCCATGATCCGCCGATCCCATGCCCGCCACATCACCAGTTCCTCACTGGTGCTTGCGCTCCTTCTCGGCGGGTGCAGGAAGGATGTCTTCATGTACGAGGTGGATCCCGTGGACCTTGCGCAGTACGACGGCAACAAGGACCGTGAGAAGACCAATCAGGAGTACGCGGCGATCCTGCATGCCAACCTCTTTCAAACGGCGCTTTCACCCGGTGATCTGTACAAGATCGATCAGTGCATCCAGAGCATCGGCGACAAGCAGCTGGCGCGTGAGGTGATCATCAGCAACTTCATGAACAAGCCCGGTGTGATCATCCCCACTCCGGAGGAGATGCTCGCCGACGTGGACGGATTCATCACCGCCACGTACAACCGCTTCCTCGTGCGCAACCCCACCGAGGCGGAGAGGACCTGGTTCCGCAACACCATCGAAGCGGACCCCAATGTGACACCCGAGTTGATCTACTTCTCCTTCGCCTTGTGCGAGGAGTACCAGTTCTATTAAGCTGAAGACCATGGACCGGAGGACATTCATCTCTCGTACAGGAGCCGCCGCCGCAGGTCTCTTCGCCGCACCCTACATCCTGCCCAGCGGCCGCCTGTTCGCCGCCACGGGTTCCCAACTGGCCGAACATGTGGTACTGGTGATGTTCGCCGGTGGAGTGAGGGTGCAGGAGAGCGTGATGCAACGCTACCTCGCCGATGCACAGGCGGATGATGTGGAGGGCAACATCCTCTACAACATGTTGAACGGCACTCCGCCCCCCCAGAAGATCGTGTACGGCACAGGCCTCGGTGGGATCAACCCGATCCAGCCGATACTTGGCCAGACCCTGCAACAGCAGGGTACCCTCTTCCGCGAGATGCGCGCGGTGAACGCCGGGCACTACGGTGGACTGAACTCGCTCCTGCAGGGAGGTACCGCCTCGACGCAGGGGCTGCAACAGAAGCCGCTCAATCCGACCATCTTCGAGTACCTCCGTCGCCACGCCGGCCTGCCCGCTACCAAGACCTGGTTCGTGGGGAACGGGATCGGCAACAGCGTCCCCCTGCTCAACTACAGCATCCATCCGAACTATGGCGCGCGATACGGCGCGAATTTCTTCGCCCCCAACATCACCTTCGGTCCGGCCGGTGACCAGTACCTGGCCAACGCCAGGGTCTACCACCCCGAGGATCAGCTCATGCCCGTCTATGAGATGAAGGCCTTCCTCGACAACAGCTTCGAACACTACGGCACCGTACCCACCAGCATCGGGAATACGCCGGAGGAGAAACAGGACATCAAGGCCTTCATGGCCGAGATGTTCACCCGCACGCAGAACGGCACCATCGCACATCCACCCGTGCACGACAGCGGCGATCTCACCACGGTCGGTTATGCATGCGAGGTGATGAAATGGTTCAAGCCCGCGCTCACCGTGGTGAACATGGATGGCGTGGACGGATGCCACAGCAGCTTCACCGGTTACCTGGCCTCCATGCATCGCGCGGACCATGCGGTGGGCCACCTCTGGGACTTCATCCAGAACCAGGTCCCTGAGATGGCGAACAACACCGTGATCATCGCGGTCCCGGAGTGCGGGCGCAACGCCGAACCCAACGCCATTCTTGATCAGAACGACTGGTACAGCTTCGACCATAGCGATGCGAACGCCCTGCGCGTGTTCGGCATGATGGCCGGCCCGAGCGTACCGGCGAGCCTCTCGGTCGGTGGGGAGTCGAACCCGGTCGGGATCGTCACCGATGTGGTGCCCACGATCGCTGAAGTGCTCGGCGTGAAGAACGAGGTGATGGGAGCGGGCATGCTCCATCCGGGGACCCTTTCGCTCTTCGATCGCATCTGATCATGCGGAACGTACTGCTCCATATCGTTGCGATCACGCTCGTGTTCATCGGGTGCAGGAAGGAGACGCCGAACCCGTATGACGAGTTGGAGCGCACTACGCCGAACCCGACCGTTGAGTCCATACCAGAGGGCAACTTCGCGTGGATCCATCAGCGGATCCTTCGTCCGAACTGCGCGCTGAGCGGTTGCCACGACGGCACTTTCGAACCGGAATTCCGGAGCATCGGCAGTTCATACAACTCCTTGGTACTGCACCCGGTGGTGGCGAACGACCCCCAGCAGAGCTTCACCTACCGCGTGGTCCCAGGCAATGTCAACGCATCCTTCCTGCATGCGCGCTTGAACACCTTCATACCGAACACCTCCGGGGTGATGCCGCTGGGGTTCTCGGAGAACAGCACCTGGCCGGCGAACAGCGCCGCGTTCAAGGCTGCCATCGATCAATGGATCGCTTCAGGTGCACCGGACATGTTCGGGCAATTGCCCGGCGCAGGTGGGCTTCAGCCGCAGGTATCCGGCATCCTGGCGCTTCCAGCGGGTGTCACCCACGGCGCGTATCCGCGTGGAATCGGGGAGGGCATACCACCCATCGAAGTACCCGCCGGTGAGGTGGATCTCTGGTTCGCATTCAGTGATGATCGTACGCCGGTGGGTGCGTTCTCACACAACAAGGCGAAGTTGACGACCGCCGGTGGATCCTTCGAGAGCGTTCCGGAACTGGAACTCCACACGGATGCCACCTTGACCGGCCCCGACTTCGGCAACACCACGACGCGTTTCTCACATCGCGTGCGGATCGATCTCTCCGGCTTCGCTCCGGGGTCGATCCTGTGCGTGCGGGTCTATGTGCAGGATGAGGACCACGACACACCGGTGGAGATCCCCGGCAATGGCGTTCAAGGAACGATGGCCAACTACTTCAGCCTGCGCATCGCCTCATGAGGAAGACCTGGATGCTCATCCCCGTATGTGTACTCACCGCCTGCAAGAAGGAGCAGGTGGAGCTCATGCCGACTGAACCGACCATCGAGCTCATCAGTGTGGGGCCGAGCCAGGTGGTGGAATTCCAGACCGCAGTGGTACTGCGCTTCAGTTACAAGGATGGTGATGGGGACCTGGGCCGCACGGACCCCGATGACCATTCGCTCTGGGTGAAGGACAGCAGACTGAGCGTGGCGGATGGATACCACATCATCCCGCTGGCTCCGCCGGATGCGGAGATCGCGATCCAGGGGGAATTGGAGGTCGAGCTGAGGCCCCTGTTCCTTCTGGGCAACAGCGCACAGGAGGTGATGACATACACCTTCCACGTGGTGGATCGCGCCGGGAATCGGAGCAACACGATCACCACATCGGAGATCATCATCACCGCCGCATCGGACACCGATTGAACCATGGTCCGTTCCCGCGCCACCTATCTGATCCTTGCGTCCAGCCTGTCCCTGGCGGCGCGCGCGCAGCTGCTTCCGGAGTTCAACATGACCGACACCACGGTGACGGAATGCAAGGGGATCCTGCTGGACAGTGAGGCGGGTCCTGGTGGCAACCTGTATGGGAATAATGAGGACTTCACGTTCACCATTGATGCCGGCAGTCAGATCACCCTCGTGTTCCAGCCGGTGTTCTGCCTGGAGCAGGGATACGACTTCCTCACCTTCCACAACGGTCCTACGATCAATGCCCCGCAGATCGGGCCGGCCTACTCGGGGACCACGGCGCCGCCACCCATCGTGGCTACCAGTGGTGTGCTCACGATCCATTTCATCAGCGACATCAATGTGGCGTACTGTGGTTTCGAAGCGCAGTGGACCAGCATCGTGGAAGCGCCGGTCCCCCCGGTGATGACCATCCCCTCGGCACCAGCGTGCAGCAGTTCGCGCATGGACATCCATTTCAGCTATCCGGTGGCCTGCGACTCCATGGTGGTCGATGCGGTACAATTGAACGGTCAGGGAGCGCCGCAGGTGATCGGAGTGACACCGATGGGTTGTGCAAGCGGCTTCACCCAGGACCTGCAGCTGTCCGTTTCGCCGGCATTCGACAGGAACTGCCCATACGACCTTTCCTTTCGCATCGGATTGCTCGATCGGTGTGACTCGCTCTGGTTCTTCACGTTGAACGCAAGCACCCGGATCACGACCTGCCCGATCGAGGTGGCCATCATTGCCACGCAGGACACCATCTGCGCCGGCACCTGTACCGACCTGCTGGCGGATGTCAACGGCTGCCTGAATTACACCTACGCCTGGGACAATGGCCTCCCGGCGATAGGTGGCCCGGTCAGCGTGTGCCCGACAAGCACGACCACCTATTCCGTCACCGCCACGGAGATCGGTACCGGTGCCCAAGCATCGCACATGATCACGATCGTGGTCCTGGACCCACAGGTCATCGATGCACCCTTGACCATCTGCCAATCGGCTGAAGCCTTCCCTCTCGCCGGTTCCCCACCCGGTGGTTGGTGGACCGGGGATGGGATCCTGGATAGCCTTGCGGGGACCTTCGATCCGGATACGGCGGGGCCTGGCGCCCATGTGCTCACTTACGGCATCCCCGGTGGATGTGAAGCCGCGATCACGCTCTTCGTGGACAGCATGGACGCGGGATCGGACGAGGCTGCCTGTCCAGGTACTGCACCATTCCAGATCGTGGACAATACACCCGCTGGTGGTACGTGGAGTGGTCCGTTCATCACCCCCGGTGGTGTGTTCGACCCTTCCACGATCGGCTCCTACACCGTGACCTATTCCGCAGGTGCCTGCTCGGATACGAAGACGATCAACGTGGACCTGATCACCGGACAGACGCAGCTTGATACCGTGTGCCAAAGCACCTATCCGTTCGATATCGCGGTACAGCCATGGGGCGGTCGCTGGTATGGAACAGGTATCGTCGATTCCTTATACGGAACCTTCGACCCGGATGAGGCCGAGGGCGGAACGCATCTCCTCACCTATGCCCTGCATGGATGCGATCAGCAGTTCACGATCCATGTGAAACCGATCGACATCGGAAGTAGCCGGAGCGCCTGCCCCACTCAACCAGCGCCATTCGCACTGGAACCAGCAGCGGTCCCACCAGGTGGTTCCTGGACCGGTGATGGCATCGTGGACGCGAGTGCGGGCACCTATGATCCGGTCCAGGCCGGGAATGGCTGGGATGAGATCCTCTACTTCGCACCCAACGGTTGTGTGGATACGATCGGCATCCTGGTGGGCTTCACCTCGCTCGGTGTGGATACGCTGTTCTTCTGCGAAGGTGAGGATCGTTCGCCACTTGATGAGGAGAGCACCGGCCGGACGCCGTGGAACGGCGTATGGTCTGGACAGGCCGTTTCACAGAATGCCGACGGGGACTGGTTCTTCGATCCGCTTCAGGCTGGTGTCGGCATGCACGAATTGCACTTCGATGCGAACACCTGCGCAGACTCCCTGTTGGCGATCATCCATCCGGCGACCCTGCCGGATGATGTGCTGACGGTCTGCGGGGCGATCGATCCGTTCCATTTGGCCATTGTTCCACCAGGGGCGCAGTTCGATGGACCGGGAGTGGATGGCGCGGGCCTGTTCGAACCTGGTGTGGCCGGAGCAGGTACGCACCTGATCCACTACCGAGCGCCAGCAGGATGTACCGATTCGGTGGAAGTGACGGTGATCCCCTTCGAACAGGCGGTGATCACCGGTGTGCAGGAGCAGTATTGTTCCAACGACATGGAGGTGATCATCGGTCTCTCACCAACCGGCGGTGTATTGGAGGGAATGGCCACGACCACCTTCAACCCGAGCACCTTGCCTGACGGAGAGCGAACCCTGATCTACACTTACGGCTCTGGGAATTGCACAAGCAGTGACACCGTCCGGTTCGTCGACCATCCGGCACTGTCAGCCACCTTGAGCGCCAGCAACAACCCGGTCTGCACCGGTGGTGGCACGGCAATCGTCGTAACCACGGTGGGCGGCGACCCGGAAGGGATCCATACGTTCCAGTGGGACAATGGTCTCTTCCCTGCGAGCACGGCCAGTGTGAGTCCGTTGACCACCACCACCTACACGGTCCAGGTCACGGATGGATGCAGCGACCCGGTGACGGAGAGCATCATGGTCGTTGTCCACCCCCCGTTCGAACCGCGGTTCGCCTTCTCCGAGCTTCAATGCTTCGGGGAGCCGGGCTTCGTCAGCGGATCCGTGGAAGAGGCGGGTACCTACACGTTCACGTGGGATATGGATGGGGCGGAGGTGGTCGCGGACAGCCTGGCACTTCCCGCGGGTGATCTGGTCTTCGTGACGGTGAGCAACATCGAGACCGGGTGTGCAGCCGACAGTTTGATCCGGATACCGAGCTGGCCGGTGATCACGGCGCTCTTCAGCAGCAACCCGAACGAGCCCTGCATCGACTTCGATCAACGCGATGTCACCTTCATCGATCTCAGCAACAATGCGGTGGGTGGTCATTGGGTGATCAACGGTGATACGATCCCATACGAACTCGGTGTTGACCCGCATTACGACCTGGGCATGGCCGGTTCCTACACCACGCAGCTGGTCGTGTGGAACGAAGGGCTCTGCACCGACAGCATGACCATGGACCTCTGCATCCGCGATAACGAGGCGGTCTTCATCCCCGATGTCTTCAGCCCTAACGGCGATGGTAACAACGATGTCCTGTATGTGCGTGGTCCGAGCCTGGTGGACGTGGAATTCGCGGTGTACGATCGGTGGGGTACACGGCTGTTCGCTTCGGGGAACGTGGGCGATGGTTGGGACGGCACGGCCAACGGCGAACGGAGTGCGAGCGGGGTCTACGCGTACACGCTCCTCGCACGCACGGAAGATGGAACGCGCATCGAACGATCAGGGACTATCACGTTGGTACGATGAATGAACCTTGTTGCATATCTCCGGATCGTCGGAACGGTCCGCTCCTGGTCCTCCTCTGTTCGATGGTCGGGCAGTTGATGAACGCACAGGATGTCCATTTCGGCCAGTTCCACAACGCGCCACTGGTGATCAACCCGGCGAACGCTGGCGATGGCGATGGTGATCAACGCGCGGCCATGATCCACCGGGAGCAATGGCGGAGCCTGGGAGCGCCGTTCCGGACCGACGCGTTCAGCTATGACCTGCCACTGCTTACGGGACGGCTCGGCAAGGGTCGCCATCTAGGGGCTGGAATGAACCTCTTCAGTGATCGTGCCGGTGCCGCTCGTTTCGGTGATACGCAGGCCAACCTCAGCGTATCCTACGCCATGCGCAGTGGCGAGGCGAGTTCGCTCGCCTTCGGAATTCAGGGCGGCTATGGACAACGCAGTGCCTCGTTCGACGGCCTGCGATGGGACAGCCAGTACAACGGCGCGGGGTATGATCCCGACCTACCCACGAATGAAGCCGTGCCGAACGCGAGCTCGCGGTTCGTGGACTTCGGGGCCGGCGTATTGTCCAAAGGCGAGTTGAAGAGCGGCATGCGATGGAAAGGTGGGGTCTCGACCTTCCACCTCAACGAACCGACCGTCTCCTTGTTCAGCAGTGCGGAGGATCGACTCCTCCGACGGTACGTGGCGCATGGAGAGTTGTGGATAGAAGGCAAGCGCTGGGTCTGGTTACCGAAGTTCTTCGTGGCCCGGCAGGGGGCCAGCCAGGAGATCAACCTGGGTGGTCTGCTGCATCGGCGGGTGGGCGTGGATAGCCGGTACACGAATGATAAGAACTCGTCGGCCTTCTACCTGGGCGCCTTCTATCGGATCGGTGACGCTATCATCCCCACGATCCAGTTCGAGTGGCAGCGGAAGTTGGTCGGGGCGATCAGCTATGATGTGAACATCAGTCGGTTGCGCGCGCAGACGATGTACCGGGGTGGCCTGGAGGTGAGCCTGCAATGGATCGGGGTGTTCCGTGACAAGCGGGTGCGGCTTCCTGGCTCAAGTCGCACGAACTGATCCGTCGATAGTACCGTGCCATTCGTCGGGTCGCTATGGTTCCGTGCCGAGTTCCTGCCACTTCCTGGGCTGGGTGCCCGTAAACAACCGACACCAGATCCCATACCCATGGAAACCAAGTACCGCACCCTCCTGCAAGCCGCTGTGATGATCCTCATCCTCGCGGTGGTCATCATCAACCACAGCAGCGAGAAGGCCGATCAGGCCATCGCTCAGAAGACGAGCCAGGCGCACCGCTGAGCGGCGTTCGGGCTCCGTGCTTCCGTCCCGTTCAGGCCCGGGTCCCTACGGCCCGGTCCGCTTGACGAATCGGTAGCCTCCGGCGGTGGCACCCCACACCTGCTCGTCCGCATCGTTGTAGCCACGGTCCCAGCTGACCATCAGCCCTGGGGTGATGCTCACTTCGCTCGTCGCATAGGTGGCCTTGCCCCAGGCATTCGAGCACTTGCGGCCATCGGTTGATCCGATGTAGGCCTCGCCGCGTCGCGTCAAGGTGATCGTGCATCCGGCCAGCTCCACCAAGGAGTCCATCTGCAGGCTTTCGAGCAGGGCCCCATCCTTGTACGCCCCGTAAAGGGTCTCGCCACCGGTGATCGAGAGGATGTCACTGGTGAAGATCGAGTCGTTCACCTCTTGAAGGTGGTATACCCGCTGCCGATAGGGCTTCTCCTTGCTGCGTGCCGCGGCTTGTTCCACGTAGAGCCAGATCCCGTCCGTGCGTTCGGGCCAAAGACGCACCATCTCCAGTTCGATGTTGAAGTAGCTGGTGTCGGCCTCTGCTTGGGCGGCACTGGTGTAGCTGCCGATCATCACCTTGGCGAGCTGCTCCAGCGCAGGTGATGACTGGGCGTGAAGCAAGGTGGTCGCGAAGGGTGCAGCGAAGAGTAGGATCAATGGCTTCATGCGTGTCGTTCTCTTGTCATCGTGGACGGACCCTGGTATCATTCCGCCACCTCCACCCAATCCCCGTGGCTCCGGATCAGCTCGATCAACTCGTCCACGGCCTGGGCGCTGGGTACGTTGCGCTTCACCACCTCCTTCTCCTTGTACAATGTGATCACGCCCGGTCCCGTGCCCACGTAGCCATAGTCCGCATCCGCCATCTCGCCGGGACCGTTCACGATGCAGCCCATGATGCCGATCTTGATGCCCTTCAAATGGCTGGTGCGCGCGCGGATCCTGGCCGTGGTCTCCTGTAGATCGAAGAGCGTCCGACCGCAGCTGGGACAGCTGATGTATTCCGTCTTGCTCGTGCGTGTGCGGGTGGCCTGCAGGATCCCGAAGGCGGTACGGCACACAAGGTCCTCTCGGCCACCTCCCGACGCAGGTCGGGACTCGTCCGCGATGAAGAGGCCATCACCAAGGCCGTCGATCAGCAAAGGGCCGATATCCGTGCTGCTGTGCAGGACGAGGTCGTCGTTGGTGATGGCCCCATAGGCCCGCCCGATGATCACCGGTGTTTCGCAACCAAGATCCATCAACCGCACGAACAGGCTGCGTTGCTCGGCCATGCCATGCGCGTTGTAGGTATCGATCAGGAGCACCGCGGTCGGGTCCGCTTTCAAGGCAGCGATCAACGCATCATCCAGCGAGGGTAAGGTGGCATAGATGAAGTTCACCTGCGGGTGGCGTTCAGCTCCGGCCACATATGCGGAAGCCTGATGGAAGGGGTAATGCCGCTCCTTTTCCTTGTCCTGCACCCAGGTGGCGAACTCCTGCACGATCCCGAGCGTACCGGGGATCTCGAAGTCGATCCGGTTCTTCCCGATGAAGGCGTAGTCGCAGGCCTGGTCGGTGATGTTCCATTTGTCCAATGGCACGCTGTAGCGGTAGCCCCAGGCGAAGAGCGCGGCCGGCGTGATCTCCTTGCGACCGCTCAGGTCCGCCATAACCACCGGTACATGGCGCGCACCGATGTTCAATACCTCATGCGTCTGCCTGCGGGTGTGGCTGAACGGATCGATCGGGTAGTGATCGATCGGTGGCATGGGTTCGTGCGATGCGCGCGAGCTGTAGCGTGCGACCAGCGCCTTCGCAACGGGGATCTCGAACTCGGGATCCTCGGTGAGGCTCACACGCACCGTATCGCCGAGCCCGTCCTCCAGCAAGGCACCGATGCCCGCCGCGCTCTTCACGCGACCGTCTTCACCATCGCCGGCTTCCGTCACGCCGAGGTGGAGCGGGTAGTCCCATCCTTCCTCCATCATGCGGTGGACCAGCAGACGATAAGCCTGCACCATCACCTGCACGTTGCTGGCCTTCATGCTCAGCACGATGTCGTGGTAGGCTTCGTCGCGGCAGATGCGCAGGAATTCGAAGGCGCTTTCCACCATGCCCTTGGGCGTGTCGCCGTAGCGGTTCAGGATGCGGTCGCTGAGGCTGCCATGGTTGGTGCCGATGCGCATGGCGGTGCCGTGTTCCTTGCAGATCCGTACCAACGGCGTGAAGCGCTCCCGGATGCGGGCGAGCTCGGCGTCGTATTGCGCATCGGTGTATTCACGTACGTCGAATTTCTTCTTGTCAGCATAATTCCCCGGGTTCACCCGCACCTTCTCCACGATGCGCGCCGCGATCTCCGCAGCGTTCGGGGTGAAGTGGATGTCGGCCACCAATGGGGTGTCGAAGCCTGCGGCGCGCAATTCGCGTTTGATCACCGCGAGGTTCTCCGCCTCCTTCCTGCTCGGTGCGGTGATGCGCACCAGTTCACAACCCGCCTCGATCATCCGGATGCTCTGGGCCACCGTGGCAGCGGTGTCCATCGTATCCGTGGTGGTCATGCTCTGCACCCTGATCGGATGGTCACCACCGATCCCGATCCCCCCGATCCGCACTTCGCGCGTGCGCCAGCGTTCATAGCGGGTCAGGCTCGGACAATAAGTCCACGGGGCGATGGCGGGCTTCAAGGACATGGGTGTGCGAAGATACCGGGAGGAGGAAAGGTGAAGAGGGGAGGGAGGTAAGGAAGTAGGAGGGGTGTAAGAGGGGAAGTAGTGAGGATGGATACGCTGGGTTGAGGCAGGTGGGGTATGAAAAGGGGACGATCCCTCGAGACTGTTCAGTAAAGTGTGTCAGGGCGGATTGCGAACTTCAACACCTGACCCATGGAGGACAAGACGGACAAGTTCGATTACGAAGCCTTCGAGAAGGAGGCCATGAAGCAATTGCTACTGGGCAAGCCCTTGAGCGG
>JAKQEI010000077.1 GCA_029573495.1 Bacteroidota bacterium
AGCGGGATGCGGCCGGGCTCACGCGGCACGTTCAACTTCTGCAGCAACGTGCCGAAGGTGTACTTCTGGTTGTCGAAGGCGTCCAACACGCCGGTGCGCCGTGCCTTCAAGTGCTCCACGAAGGCTTGCTCTTCATCGATCCGGCTGCGCAATGCCAGGAGGTTCACGCAATGGCCCACGAGGTGCTTCATGCCCAGGTCGCTCTGGCCGGCGGCGGGCAGACCGACGACGATATCGTTGTCGCCCGTGAGCTTGTGCAGCAATACCTCGAAGGTGGTGAGCAGTGTCGTGACGAAACTGGCGCCGCTGCGCGTGGCCACTTCCTTCAGTCCGCGTACATGTTGCTGCGAGAGCGTGAGGTCCAAACGGCGGCCCTTGTAGGTCTTCTGCCGCGGACGCGGGCGATCGGTTGGGAGGTCGAGTCGTGGAACGGAGCCTTTGAACAGGTCGAGCCAGTAACGCTCCACGGCGCCATGCTCGGGGCTCTTCGCGAAGTCGATGGTGGACAGGCTGTACGCGCTGAAAGCTGAGGCTTCCGGCAGCTTGGGCGTTGTGCCGTTCTTGACCGCGTTGTAAAGCGCACTGATCTCGGCCATCATGATGCCAAGGCTCCAGCCGTCGCACACGACATGGTGGCCTGTAAGGCGAAGGAGGTGGAACTCATCGCTCATGCGGATCAGCCGCGCGCGGAACAGAGGGCCGTTGCGCAGGTCGAAGGGCGTGGTCATGTCCTGGCGTGCGATGGCATGGAGCTGCGCTTCCTTGTCGCTGGCCTGTGAGAGGTCGGTGAACGGCAGTTCGAAGGACGTCTCATCCGAGATGAGCATGCGCGTTCCACTCGTGTTCAAAGTGGCGCGCAGTGATTCGTGCCTGGTGACCAGGTCGCGCATCGCTTGGTCCAGTGCAGCGCGATCGAGCGCACCTTGCAGCTCCAGCGTTACGCTTTCGTTGTAGGCACAGCTGGCATCCGTGCCCATGTCGGAGGCCGTCAGGACTTCGCGCTGTGCTTCGGTGGTGGGAATGGTCCGCACGATGCTCGGCCCTGTGAAGGGGTCGAAGTCAACAGCGATATAGCGGGGTTCTTGAATGAACTTCTCCATGTTTCGATCGCCGAAGCCTCGGCGTAGGTGCTCTTTGCTCAGTTCTCGTCCAGTTCAACCATCAGATACTTGCCCTGCCGCTTCTGGTCGGGCACGAACCAGGCCGGTTCGCCTTTCGGTGTACGTCCCAGCCGCGCACCCGCCACCGGTGGTTCCATCGCACTGATCACGCGCTCGCTCAAGCGGCGCACATGCCCGCCCAGCACGCTGTTCACCGTGGGGATCGGATAGGTGCGCTCCGGCATGAAGCCGCTCTCACGCAGTTCCTTGCAGGTCTTCTCCACCGCGTTGATGATGAACTCGATGTCGGCCGTGCTGTGCGCGGTGGTGATGAAGTGCGGGAAGTCCAGCACGTGCACACCGTGGTAGCGCATCAGCATGAAGAAGAGCTCGGTGTAGTTGACGCTCTCGTCGTACTTCGTCTTGAAGGCGCTGCCGAAGTTCACCCAGCGGTAGGGGAGCTGGTACTGGTCGAAGAGCCCGTTCACGCGGGCCACCATGTCCTCGGTGATGGTGTTGAGGCGCTCCTGCAGGGCAGGCCCTTCGTTCTTCATGTACACCAGCGCGGCCTTCATCGCGGCTAGCGTCAACGGGTGCCGCACGAAGGTGCCGGCGAAGTAGGTGACACCGGCGGGCGGTACGCTGTCGTCGCCATACTGCCAGTGGCCGCCGTCGAGGGCGTCCATCCATTCGCTCTTGCCGATCATGGCGCCCACGGGCATGCCGCCGCCGATCACCTTTCCGTAGGTGCCGATGTCGGCCTGGATGCCGAATAGCGCCTGCGTGCCGTTGGGGTGCGTACGGAAGCCGGTGATCACCTCGTCGAAGATGAGCGCAGTGCCGTTCTCCTGCGTAATGCGGCGCACCTCGCGGAGGAAGTCCACCGGACGGAATTCCATGCGGCGGCTCTGCACCGGTTCCACCAGCACGGCCGCTGCTTCATGGCAGCGTTGCTTGATGATCTCCAGGCTCTCGGGTGTGCCGTAGTCGAGCACGAGCATGTTCTGCACGGCCTCGGGCATGATGCCGGGTGCGCCGGGATAGCTCTTCTTGCTCTTGCTGCCGCGGATGATCACCTCGTCGTTGATGCCGTGGTAGCTGCCGCTGAACGAGATGATGAGGCTGCGACCGGTCACCGTGCGGGCCATGCGCATGGCGCCGAGCACCGCTTCGGAACCGGTGTTGCACACCGCGGCGCGTTCGGCTCCGGTCAGTTCACACAAGAGCTTCGATACTTCTGCGGCGAGCGGGTGCATGGGGCCGATCTCGATGCCTTGCTCCAACTGCTCGTGACAGGCCTTCTTGATGAAGTCGGGCATGTAACCGAACATCGAGGAGCCGAAGCCGCTGAGGATGTCCACGTACTCGTTGCCGTCGATGTCCCAGAGGTGGCAGCCCACGCTCTTGTCCACCACCACCTGATAGATTAGCTCCTTCGTCTGTGGCTTGAACCCGGTGACCACGCGCGGGTCGGCCATCGGCTTGCGGTTCTCCTGCGTGAAGGCCTTGCTCTTCGCGGTCTTGGCGATGTAGCGCTTGCTGAAGGCGTCGAACCACGCGCGTTGCTGCGGCGTCATGTCGTCCACCTTCTCCTTCACGATCCGTGCTTGTGCACCGAATACCTTTTTCAGTTCGGGGGCGTCTTCAAGCGCATTCACTCCAGGGGCAGCACTTGCCGCTTGCGACGTGCCGCTTGCCGCTGCGGAAGACGTGCCACCGTTCCAATGTGGCAGAATGTAGTCCGCCAGTTTGTCCAGGTTCGGGACTTCCTCGTTCAATTGACGGAACGAGATCTTCACACCGAACTTCTTACTCAACGAGGTCGCGACCTGCGTCAGGAACAGCGAGTCGAGGCCCATCTCCAGGAAGGTCTCCTCGTTGCTCGCTTCGGCCAGTTCAAGTCCGGAGCTTTCTTCCAGCAAGTGCTTGATCTGTGCGATCAGCGCATCCTTTGGTGAGAGGCTGGCATCAGCGGCGCCGTCGCGCACCTCCGTCTCCTCCCTCACCTCCTTCACCTCCCTTACCACATTCACCGGATCCACCCAGTGACGGATGCGCTCGAAGGCGTAGGTCGGCATGGAGATACGGCAACGCTCTTCGCGCTCGTAGAAATTGTTCCAGTTGATCAGCACGCCGCTCTGCCACAGGCCGCCAACGGCCTTCAGCAGTTGCGTGAGTTCGTTGCCACTGCCAGCGGAATCACCCAACGAGGGCACGGCCGCTTGTTTCTTGTTGTCGGAGCTCTGCTGGCGTGCGAGCGTGGTCGCCGTTGTGCGCGGACCTACTTCGAGCATCACACGATCCGCATCGGTCCAAGCGAACTTCATGGCTTGTGCGAAGCGCACGGTGGCACGCAGGTGGTCGCTCCAGTACTTCGATGAGGTGGCCTCGTCGTCCTTCAGCCATTCGGAGGTGACGGTGCTGACGATCGGGATGCGCGGCGCGCTGAGCTTCACGCTCTCCACCACCTTCTTGTATGGCTCCACGATGGCGTCCATCATGGGGCTGTGGAATGCGTGGCTGGTCACGAGCAACTTGCAGGTGATGCCATCCTTTTCCAACTCGGCCTGTAGCTTGGCGATCGCTTCGTGCGGACCGCTGGCCACGCACAACTGCGGACCGTTGTTCGCCGCGATGCTGCAACCGGCGGGGAGTTTCTTCAGCACATCCTCTTCCGCCGCGCGCACACTGAGCATGCTGCCACCGGGCAGTTCCTGCATCATGCGGCCGCGGTTGGCCACGAGCTTCACGGCATCCTCCAGCGAGAACACGCCGGCCAGGCAGGCCGCGGCGAACTCGCCGATGCTGTGGCCCATCATCGCATCCGGC
>JAKQEI010000083.1 GCA_029573495.1 Bacteroidota bacterium
CGAGCCCACCACGGCGTTCGGGCGTGGCAAGGACTACGTGGACTTCGCCCCGGACCGCGTGACCATGCAGGACGCCACCGCGCAGATGGCCCTGCTCCAGTTCAGCACCACCGGACGCCCCAAGGTCGCCGTGCCGAGCACAGTACATTGTGACCATCTGATCCAGGCCCGCGTGGGCGCCAAACAGGACCTGCAGGAAGCACTCAACAAGAGCAACGAGGTCTTCAACTTCCTGGAGAGCATCAGCAACAAGTATGGCATCGGCTTCTGGAAGCCCGGTGCGGGCATCATCCACCAGGTGATGTTGGAGAACTACGCCTTCCCCGGCGGCATGATGATCGGCACCGACAGCCACACGGTGAACGCCGGCGGTCTGGGCATGGTGGCCATCGGCGTGGGCGGTGCGGACGCCTGCGATGTGATGAGCGGTCTGCCCTGGGAGCTCAAGTTCCCGAAGCTCATCGGCGTGAAGCTCACCGGCAAGCTCAATGGCTGGACCGCCCCGAAGGACGTGATCCTCAAGGTGGCTGGCATCCTCACCGTGAAGGGCGGCACCGGGGCCATCGTGGAGTACTTCGGCGAGGGAGCCGTCAACTTGAGCTGCACCGGCAAGGGTACGATCTGCAACATGGGGGCGGAGATCGGCGCCACCACCAGCACCTTTGGTTACGATGACAGCATGCGCCGCTACCTGAAGGCCACCGGCCGTGCGGAAGTGGCCGCCATGGCGGATGTGATCGCGGCCGACCTCACCGGTGATCCTGAGGTCTATGCCGATCCGGAGACCTACTTCGATCAGGTGATCGAGATCGACCTGAACACCCTGAGCCCGCACCTGAACGGCCCCTTCACGCCCGACCTGGCGACGCCGGTGAGCGAGATGAAGGAGAAGGCCGCCAAGAACGACTGGCCGGTGGATATCGAATGGGCGCTGATCGGCTCCTGCACCAACAGCAGTTACGAGGATATCAGCCGGGCCGCCAGCATCGTGGAGGATGCAGTGAAGAAGGGCGTCAGGTCGAAGTCCCATCTGGGCATCAATCCCGGCTCGGAGCAGGTGCGCTACACCATTGAGCGCGACGGCTTCATCGAGACCTTCGAGAAGAGCGGTGCCACCATCTTCACCAACGCCTGCGGTCCCTGCATCGGCCAATGGGCACGCGAGGGTGCTGACAAGCAGGAGAAGAACTCCATCGTACACTCCTTCAACCGCAACTTCGCGAAGCGCGCCGACGGCAACCCCAACACGCACGCCTTCGTGGCTTCGCCCGAGATGGTGGCGGCCATCGCCATCAGCGGCAAGCTCACCTTCGACCCCATGCGGGACACCCTCACCAACGACAAGGGTGAGCAGGTGAAATTGGCCGAACCCACCGGCTGGGAGCTGCCTCCGAAAGGATTCGCTGTGGAGGACAACGGTTACCAGGCCCCAGCTGTCGATGGCAGCAAGGTGGAGGTGGTGGTGAAGCCCGACAGTCAGCGCCTGCAGCTGCTGGAGCCCTTCCCCGCCTGGAACGGAAAGAACATCACTGATGCAGTGCTGCTGATCAAGGCCAAGGGCAAGTGCACCACCGATCATATCAGCATGGCCGGTCCATGGCTGCGCTACCGCGGCCACCTGGACAATATCAGCAATAACACGCTCATCGGCGCGATCAATGCCTTCAACGGCGAGGCCGACAAGGTGAAGAACCAGTTGACCGGTGAATACGGTGCCGTACCCGCCACGCAGCGCGCCTACAAGGCCGCCGGGGTGTCCAGCATCGTGGTGGGCGACCAGAACTATGGCGAGGGCAGCAGCCGTGAGCATGCCGCCATGCAGCCGCGCCACTTGGGTGTGGCCGCCGTGCTGGTGAAGAGCTTCGCGCGCATCCATGAGACCAACTTGAAGAAGCAGGGCATGCTCGCGCTCACCTTCAGCAACGAGGTCGACTACGACAAGATCCAGGAGGACGATCGCATCGACTTCATGGACCTCACGGCCTTTGAGCCAGGCAAGCCGCTCACCTTGGTATTCAAGCACAAGGACGGCAGCAGCGACACGATCCTGTGCAACCACACCTACAACGCCCAGCAGATCGAGTGGTTCAAGGCGGGCAGTGCCCTTAACATCATCCGGGCCGAGCAACGAGGCTGAGGTTAGTTTGGTGGGATCGGGGGAACCATTAGTTTTGACCACCTACGAACCAATTCCCAACACATGAAGAAGATCATCCTAAGTATGGCTGCGGTAGTTCTTGCCGGCGGCCTGATGGCCCAGGAGAACCGTTTCTCGGCCGGTCTCGAACTCGCCCTCCCCATGGGTGACTTCGGCGAATATGCCGGCTTCGGCTTCGGCGTATCCCTTGGCTACGAGCTACCCGTCGGAGACAATCTCGGCATCATCGCTCAAGCCGGTTACATCAATTTCTCCGCCAAGGACATCACGGTGGACCTGGGTCCCCTCGGTTCTGTCACGGCAGAAGGCGTTTCCACCGGAGCCATCCCCATCCAGATCGGTGCGAAGTACTATTTCTCCGACAACCAGGAGGGGGCATACCTCGGTCTTCTGACCGGCGTGCATATGTTGTCCTCGGAAGGTTCGGACGGCGTCACCAACTTCGGTGTGGCTCCGCTCATCGGCTTCATGGTGACGGAGAACATCGATATCGCCCTGCGTTATCAGATGCTCTTCGACAAGGTTGAGACCGTCAGTGTTTCAGGCACGAGCGTGACGACGACGGAGGAGAACGTGACGAACTCCTACATCGGGATCCGCGCTGCCTACATGTTCGGCGAGCGCTGAGCATCCTTCGGACACAGGAAGGGCGGGCCTTGGCCCGCCCTTCCTATTTCAGACCCATGCGGCACGGTCTTCGCAAGGCCGTGCGTAGTTGAACGTTAACTTGCCCCCAAGCTCTGCAGGCAGTCACCCATGAGAACGATACTTCTACCACTCTTTGCGGTCCTCACCGTAGCCACGATCGCCCAGGACAAATTCGATCATGATCGCAACTGGGTCACGAACGGTGATTTCGAAGCCGTCGAGGGCAAGAAACTGAAGCGTGCCGGTGGCATCGCCTATGCCACGGGCTGGGAAAGTCCCACCAAGAAGAGCGCGGATCTGTTCAGCGAGAACGCACCGGTGGAATCCAACGTCTCCTCGCCCAAGAACCTCGCCGGTGAGCAGACCGCACTGAGCGGCATGAACTACGCCGGGATCCGCATCTGGAGCTATCAGAACAAGGAGCCGCGCACCTACCTGCAGACCAGATTGGCCAAGCAGATGAAAAAGGACTCACTCTATTGCGTGAAGTATTACGTGAGCCTCGGCGACCTCAGTAAGTACGCGGCCGGGGAGATCGGGGCCTACATCGGCAAGCAACGGGTGGAGAAGGATGATGAGGGCAGCCTTACCTACGATGTGAAGGTGCCGAACCTCCGTACCGACATCTACGCCGATATGTTCAGCTGGCAGGGTGTGTGCGGCGTGTACCAGGCCAGCGGTACCGAACAATACCTGGTGATCGGGAACTTCGCCGCGAACGAGAAGACCCCGAACACGAAGACCAAACGTCCGCGCGGTGAATCCCGTCCACAGGTCTTCAGTGCTTATTACTACGTGGACAACGTGGAGCTTTATCCGATCAAGAACCGCGGGGAATGCACCTGTGAGCAGCTAGACAAGGCGGAGAGCGAGTTCATCTTCAGCCGCAAGGGGGTGATCAATGCCAGCCTGAAGCCTGCGGAGAAGGTGGCCGCCCAGGTGTTCTACTTCAAGCGCTTCCAGCGCAGTTTCGATAGCAGCATGGAGCCATGGCTCAATGACATGGTCGGGCACATGAAGGAGGACATGTCCATCAAGGTGAAGCTGGTCGGGCATATGGATGCCACCGAAGTGGAGCGTACCCGCGTTCGTCCCGATCTGCTCACGCTCGCCAAGGAGAGGGCGGAAGCGGTGAAGGACGCCCTGGTCGAAGCCGGGATCGATGCCGGTCGGATCACCGTGGATGGCAGGGCCGGTGATGACCCCGTGGATACGAGTGGGACCGATGTCGGCATGAGCAAGAACCGCCGCGTGGAGGTGGAGCTGGGGAAGTGACCACCTGATCCTATCCCCGGATGAAGGCCGGTCGGATCCAGAGCATCGCTCCATCCGCCCGGCCTTCATCCTTCTGCTACCTTGGCGGACAGCGGCATGAACATGGCACATGGTGAACAGGCCTCCACCTCCGTGAAAGGGGACAAGCGGGTGATCCGAGGATGGACCATGTACGATTGGGCCAACTCGGTGTATTCGCTCACCATCACCAGCGCGGTCTTCCCGATCTTCTACTCCGCGGTCACCCACCAAGGTGAGCAGGACCTGGTCCTGCAACGATACGGCCTGCCGGCCCAATCCCTTTACTCGTATGCGCTCTCGGCCGGTTTCCTGCTCATCGCGCTCATCTCTCCCATCCTAAGCGGTATCGCCGACAGCACCGGCCAGAAGAAGGCCTTCCTCAAGGGCTTCTGCTACCTCGGGGCGATCAGCTGTGGTGGACTGTTCTTCTTCAGCCTTGAGAACCTGTGGAGTGGTCTGGTCCTGGTGATGCTGGCCTGTGCGGGCTTCAGCGGCAGCCTCATCTTCTATGATGCCTTCCTGCCGGAGATCGCGGAGAAGAAGGACCACGACCGCATCAGTGCACGCGGGTATACCATGGGGTACATCGGCAGTGTGCTTCTGCTCATCCTCAACCTGCTCATGGTGATGGATCCGGATGGGGACGGAGTGACCCTGCTCGGTCTATCGGATTCGATGACGCTATTCGGCACGGAATGGCATGGCGTACCGGCCCGGCTCACCTTCATCACCGTGGGGATCTGGTGGGCCGGTTTCGCCCAGATGGCCTTCCGTGTCCTGCCCGATGACCAATACGGTCGTCGGCCCGAAGGGAACATCATCGCCAAGGGATACCGGGAGTTACGCAAGACCTGGATGGAGTTGCGGAGCACCAAGCGCCTCAATAGCTACCTCATGGCCTTCTTCGTGCTGAACATGGGCATCCAGACGGTGATGTACCTGGCGGTGAGCTACGCGAAGGAGGAGATCAAGCAACCCGGTCCGGACGGCTCGATCCTTCCGATCGGCGATGACAGCCTCATCATCAGCATCCTGCTCATCCAGCTCGTGGCCGTTTTAGGGGCCTTCCTCTTCGTGTGGCTCAGCGGGCGTTTCGGGAACATCGGAGCGTTGATGATCGGTGCCGCCGTATGGATCGTCCTCTGCGTGGCGGCTTACCGCATCCATTGGGCCACTGAGTTCTACCTGCTGGCCAGTGGGGTCGGCCTGGTGATGGGCGGCAGTCAGGCCCTCTCGCGCAGCACCTACTCCAAGTTCCTGCCCGAGACGATCGACCACGCCTCCTACTTCTCGTTCTACGACGTGAGCTACTACCTGAGCACCGTGCTCGGCACCTTCGCCTTCGGCCTGGTCTTCCAGCTCACCAGCGACCTGAGGAACACCGTGATCATCATCGGCAGCTTCTTCGTCGTGGGGCTGGTGCTCCTCTTCATGGTGCCCGGTCGGGAGGTGGCGGTGGTGCGGGCCGAGGATTGACAGCCCGACGTGGCGACACCTCGGACTACCTTCGCGACCTCAGCAATTACGGCGATGGGCGAACAAGCGGACTGGGATGTCGTGATCGTGGGTGGCGGCATCGTTGGGGCTGCGACCATGTACAAACTGCAGGCGCGTTTTCCCGCCATGCGGATCCTCCTGTTGGAGAAGGAGCAAGCGCTAGCAGATCACCAGACCGGCCACAATAGCGGGGTCATCCATAGCGGGATTTACTACAAACCGGGCAGTTTCAAGGCGAAGAACTGTGTGAGCGGCCGTCGCGAGCTGGTCGCTTTTGCCAGGGAACATGGCATCAAGCATGATGTCTGTGGCAAGCTCATCGTGGCCACGGACAAGGAGGAACTGCCCCGGCTCGAGAAGATCCACGCCACCGGGATAGCGAACGGTATCGAGGATATGGAACGAGTGGGCCCGGAGCAGATCCGCGAGATCGAACCGCATTGCACGGGGATCGCCGGATTGCGGGTGGGATGCACCGGCATCATCGATTTCCGGGGTGCCACGGAGAAGATGGCTGGGATCGCCACGGCCCGGCAGCCTCTGAGCCGCGTGCACCTGGGGGAGGAATGTCTGGGCGCTGACCAGACCGGGGAACGCACCACGGTTCGGACCAGCAAGGGCACCCATACCGCACGCTACGTGATCTTCTGCGGTGGCCTGCAGAGCGACCGTCTCGCCCGGCAGGACGGAGCGAAGGTGAAAGAGCGTATCGTTGGCTTCCGCGGCGACTACTACGACCTCACCGATCAGGGGAAACACAAGGTGAGGCACCTGATCTACCCGGTACCGGATCCAAGGTTCCCCTTCCTCGGCGTGCACTTCACGCGCATGACCGACGGCAGTATCGAGTGCGGACCCAACGCGGTGTTCACGTTCAAGCGGGAGGGCTATGGCAAGACCGACTTCGACCTGAAGGACACGATGGAGGCGCTTTCGTACGGTGGTACATGGAAGCTCTTCCTGAACAACATGAGCTACGGGATCAATGAGTACCGGCGCGCGTTCAGCAAACGGCTCTTCCTGCGGACCCTGCAACGGTTGATACCCTCGCTCACCATGGCGGACCTGAAGCCTGGCCGCGCCGGTGTGCGCGCCATGCTGCTCGGGACCGATGGCAACATGGTGGACGACTTCCGGATCGAGAGCCGTGGCCGGCACATCCACGTCCTGAACGCGCCCTCACCCGCCGCGACCGCGGCACTGGCGATCGGCGAGGGCATCGTGGACATGGCCGTCGAACGGCTCGGCATCCGGTAACGAGAAGAAGCGCCTTACGGGGCGCTTCTCCAATAGGACCGGGCCGCTATCTATCAGACGATCCGGTACTGCTCGTTCACCTCCTTCCAGTTCCAGAGGAAGTAGCCCATCAGTCCGTTCAGTCGCTTCAGGATGATCGGGTTCGGCGCCTTCATCTCCCGGAAGTAGCTGTCCTGGAAACAGAACAGTTCGTAGCGTTGGAAGAGCACCTTGCCCATGGCGTAAACGGTGTTCTTGCTGGGGAAGTTGAGCCGGTCCATCTGGCCTTTCAGCTCCCGCACCTCGCGCTCGAGGTCCGGAACGTTGAGGCCGGTGGCCTGTGCGAACTTCGAAATGGCCAGTGAGGCGATGCGCTTGTCCACCCCGGGGCCTAGGATCCGTTGGGCTTCGGTGAGGTTGGCGGCAAGGACGATCAAGGCGAAGGCGTCATCATCCGAGTCCGCGATGTTCGGGCATGCCTGGAACTCCGGTGACTCGTTGATCTCCGCCGCCACCGCCGGGAACCCTTGTTCCGTCAGCTCCAGCACCGCGTTCACGAACACATTGGCCAGCTTCTCCTCCGTGATCCTCTTCTTGCCGAACAGTGTTGCGATCATGATCTCTACGTTCCTGCGAATTTCGACGGAACGCACACCGTGGTCGATGAAGGTGCACGACCTATTTTTAACAAGGTTATCCACCCTGCATGACCATTCACCCCCTCATCAGCCATCTGGTCGACTACACCTTTTGGGCCAATACCCGCTTCGTGGAGCGCTTGCAACAGGAGCCCGAAGAGGTCCTTGATCGTGAGGTCACCAGCAGTTTCCCCTCCTTGCGCGCCACCTTGCTGCACATCCGTGATGCGGAGTGCGCATGGACGCATCGGCTGCAGGAACGTGCACCGATCCCCTGGCCGGCCGGAACTTCAACGACACTGGACACGGTCCTTGACCATTCCGGTCGGCTGCGTGAACTCGTGCTTGCCGCGACCGATCAATGGCTCGAAGGCCAGGTCGTCTATGCCGATCTCCGTGGGAACCGGCATGAACAGGTGCGTTGGCAGATGATCCTCCATTGCTGTAATCATGGTGCGCAGCATCGCGGTCAGTTGATCACCATGATGCGGACCCTTGGCCTCGACCGGATACCGGCCAATGACATGATCGTCTTCCAACGATCGCTGCGGAAGGGATGATCCCTCACCATTCTCAGCGGATCTGGTTAATTGCGGAACGATGAGCTCGCGCCAAATCCTGTTCCTGATAGTCCTTGGGTCCTTCGCATTGGTGGGGAAGGCGCAGACGGAGATCGACGAGCGGGCCTTGATCGAGGTGAAGGATGGCATCTCCATCAGCCAGGACAGCCTGTTCCTGCTGAACCTTCGGTTCCGCATGCAGAACCGTTTGGGGGTGACCTCAATGGGTGGGGAAGATCTCCGCATTGCCACGACCGACTTCCGCGTGCGCCGCCTGCGCTTGCGGTTCGATGGTTACGTGCTGATGCGCAGGCTCCAGTATTACATCCAGCTCAACTTCTCCCGTGCCGACCTGGAGGTGGACGCTGGCAATGTGCCACAGCCCGTGCGCGATGCGATGGTCTACTACCATTTCAACAAGTACTTCTATTTCGGGTTGGGTCAGTCCAAACTTCCGGGGAATCGCCAGCGCGTCATCAGCAGCGGCAACCAGCAGTTCCCGGACCGCTCCATCGCGAACGGGGCATTCACCCTGGATCGTGATTTCGGGGTGTTCGCGTATTGGACCTTGCCGCTACCCACTCGACAACAGTGGCAGTTGAAAGGAGCGGTCAGTTCCGGTGATGGCCGCGGAGCCGCCCCGGGCAATTCCGGGCTGGCCTACACCGGCCGCGTCGAATGGCTTCCTTTCGGGACCTTCCTCGACAAGGGCGACTACTCGGAAGGCGACCTGGCCTTCGAACCGAAGCCGCGGCTATCCTTCGGGGCGAGTTACAGCCGTAACGATCGCGCCATCCGCACCGGCGGACAATTGGGGCGTGAGCTCTACGTCCCGCGGTCCATGAACACCTTCATCGCTGATGCCATGCTCAAGTATCAGGGCTGGGCCTTGAGCGGCGAGTACTTCGATCGGCGCTGCGATGATCCGATCACGACGAACGAGGAAGGGGCCGTTCGCTTCGTTCCGACGGGTACCGGTGTGAACGCCCAATTGAGCAGGTGCTTCCGCAGCTTCTTTGAGATCGCCACCCGGTATTCCCTGGTGGATCCCGGGGCCAACACCAAGGCCCTGAGCGCGCGTACAGAGGAGATCCTGCTGGGCACATCGAAGTACCTGAACGGCCACCGCATCAAAGTGCAGAGCTATGCCGGTTATCGTTGGCTTCGCGGGAACATGGCCCTTGATGCACCGGACACTGCCTGGACGCTCCTCTTCCAGGTCGAATTCGGGATCTGACGCTCAGGAACCTCGATCAGCGCTCGAACGAGGCCGCGGTCCTGGCCAAGGGAGATCGAGCTGCCAGGATCAGGTCCAGCCACATCTTCACACGCGAAGCGCGCTCGCGGATCCAGGACCGTTTGGCCCGATGGATGGGTAGTGCTGCAGCGTTGTATGCGATGGCCTCGGCACCGAGCTCCTCCGCGATGAAGACGGCCCGTTCGTTGTGATAGCCCTGGCTCACGATGGTGAAGCGTTCCTGACCGAAGACGGTCTTTGCCCGTGCCACCGAGGCGAAGGTGTTCAGACCCGCACGGTCAAGGGTCATGTCCGCTGACGGCACACCCCGTGCGACCAGGGCGGCTCGCATCTCCTCGGGCTCATCATACCCCCAGATGTCCGCGTCGCCGCTCAATATCAGATGTTGCACACGCCCGGAACAGTAAAGCTCCGCGGCGGCTTCCATACGTTCCGTGAAGAAAGGATTGGGTCCACCATCATGCGCGACGGGCAAAGTGCCCAGGACGAGCGCCACATTGTTGAAAGGAATGGCTTCCACATCCGCGAATAATTGGGACGATACACGGCGCTGGATGTGGAGTTCGTTGATCACAAGGGCACTGGAAAGGACCAGGGCGATGGCGAGGTTCCAATGAAGAAGATCCTTGAGGCTGGGCATCCTGGTCTGCGGTCGGTAGTGCGGGTGTCCCTTGCAGGCAAAGGCCACACCATAGCCGTGAAATGAACGCGCAAAGGACGCATTCCTTGCCCTTCGTCTGACACGGCCCCGACCATATCCGATGAGCGAGCCGCTCCGCCCGATGAATACAAGTTCCTGGCCGCCGTGCATCGCGGATCGATACCTCAAGCGTCGGGCGGGATCCGGTCTGAGCTCCTGCTCATGTGTGAATGGGCCACACGAATGGGCAAGGCACGCCACGGTACGGCCCACGACCGAAGGTCAATCCGTGGAAACGGGCAACACCTGTTCGCCCAGGGTGACAGGCTCTCCAAGGAAGTGAGGATCCACGTCCAGCAGGACGTCCTTCCACATCTTCAAGCGTGCCCCGCGCTCACGCATCCAGCTCCAGGCGGTGCGCGTGGTCCCCGTCTCCTGCGCATTGAAGGCGATCGCCTCGATGCCGTTGACCTTGGCGATGTACAGCGCCCGTTCGTTGTGGAAGCGCTGGCTCACGATCAGCAGCCGTTGCTGGCCGAAGACCTTCTTCGCGCGCACCACGGAATCATACGTATCGAAGCCGGCGAAGTCCAGGGTGATGTTGCTGCTATCCACACCAAGCTCCATCAGGCTGCGACGCATGTCCATCGGCTCGTTGTATCCCTCGATGCCGTTATCGCCGCTCAGCAACAGATGGTCCACCTTGCCCGCGTGGTACAGGGCGGCCGCGGCTTGGACCCGGTTGACGAAGTACGGGTTCGGTCGACCGGAAGCTGATCCGGCGCGAGTGCCCAGCACGAGCGCGACGGACGCATGCGGAGTTTCCTCGATCGCATCGAATAACCTGCCCGAAGCATGGGCGTTCAACTTGCGTTCGCTGACCAAGGTGACAAGGATGGGCGTGGTGACCAACGCCCCGGCACATACCAGGATCCTGCTCAGCACCCGCATCGGCCGCGATTCATCGACCCAGGAGGTCGATGCCGGTATAGTTCCGAGGGGACAATGCCTTGAGCTGCGCGCGGACCTCTTCGCTCACGTCCAGCGTATCAATGAAGGTTGCGATATCCTGCTGGCCGATCCGCTCCTTGCCACGTGTGAGCTCCTTCAGCTTCTCGTAGGGTTGCGGGTAGCCTGCACGCCTAAGGATGGTCTGGATGCCTTCCGCTACCACCGGCCATTGCGCATCAAGGTCCTTCTCCAGCGCTGCCTCGTTCAGCAGGAGTTTGCCCAACCCCTTCTGCACCGCGTCCAAGGAGACCATGGTGTGCGCCATGGGCACCCCGATGTTCCGTGTCACCGTGCTGTCGGTGAGGTCGCGTTGCAGCCGGCTGATCGGAAGCTTCTCGCTCAAGTGACCGAAGAGGGCATTGGCGAGGCCGAGGTTGCCCTCCGCATTCTCGAAGTCGATGGGGTTCACCTTGTGCGGCATCGCACTGCTGCCGATCTCCCCTGGCTTGATCTTCTGTCGGAAGTAGTCGAGGCTGACGTACTGCCACACATCGCGGGACAGGTCGATCAGGATGGTGTTGATCCGACGCAATGCATCGAACAAGGCGGCGAGGTCGTCGTAGTGGTCGATCTGCGTGGTGAAGCGCTGCCGCGTGAGGCCGAGCTTCTCCAATACGAAACGGTCCGCCAGCTGCACCCAGTCGAACTCCGGGTAGGCGGCATGGTGCGCATTGAAGTTGCCCGTGGCGCCTCCGAACTTGCCGGTGAAGGGCACCTCACGCAGAAGCTTCAATTGGCCGTCCAGTCTTTCCACGAAGACCTGGAACTCCTTGCCCAGATAGGTGGGTGAGGCCGGTTGACCGTGGGTTCGAGCGAGCATCGGCACCCGTGCCCAGTCGAGGGCCAGGCCGTGCAACTTGTCCCGCACGGCGGTGATCACGGGCAGGTAGGCTTCGAACAGGAAATCCTTGATGAGGAGCGGTAAGGCCGTGTTGTTGATGTCCTGGCTGGTGAGCGCGAAGTGCACGAACTCCCGTTGTTGCCCGAGGCCCACCTCCTCCAGTCGTTCCTTCAGGAAGTACTCGATCGCCTTCACATCATGGTTGGTCACCATCTCGATCGCCTTGATGCGCTGGGCATCGCTCGTGCTCAGTTCGCCGATCCGTCGTTCCACGCTGGCAAGGGTGTCCATCGGAGCACCTTTCAGCTCCGGCAGCGGGATCTCGCACAGGAAACGGAAATAGGCCAGCTCCACCTGCAGGCGATAGCGCATCAGGGCGTGTTCACTGAACCAGCGCGCCAACTGGCGTGTGCGATCGCGGTACCGGCCGTCGATCGGCGAAATGGCGGTGAGGGGGTCCAATTCCATGTGAGGCCAAAGGTAGAGGTGCGCCTTGGAGCGGTGATGCTGGCTGACAGCGGCACATCCCCTGCATCGATCATCTTTGTGGCATGGCCTTCACCCGCGACCTCGGCCGTGGCTTCTCCGGTTTCTTCCGGGCGTTCCGGTTCACTTTGGACAACCGTATGGCCTGGATGTTCCTGGTGCCCGTGCTGTTGTGGATGCTGATGGTCTTCGGACTGGTGGCCGTGCTGCAGGGCCCGGTGGATCAGCTGAGCGACTGGGTGGCCCTGCAACTCGAGGTGCCCGTGCAGGAAGGCGCACAGGATCGGTGGAGCGATGTGAAGGCCTTCTTCAACGGCGCCCGGGAGGTGATCGTGGCCATTGTCCTGAAACTGGCCGTGGCCTACCTGCTCTTCGTGGCCAACAAGTACATCGTGCTCATCCTGCTTTCGCCCCTGCTCGCCTACGCGAGCGAATGCACGGAGGAGATCATCACCGGGCGCTCCTTTCCGTTCAGTTGGACCCAGCTGATGAAGGACGCGCTGCGCGGTGCCCTCATCGCCCTGCGCAACGGTATCATGGAATTGGCCATCACCGTGGGTATCTGGTTCCTTACGCTCTTGGTGCCTGTGATGGCGCCTGTATCCTTCTTGCTGCTTTTCACCGTTTCGGCCTATTTCTACGGTTTCAGCATGTTCGACTATGTCTTCGAACGCCGGCGCATGCGTATCGGCGAGAGCGTGAAGGCGGTGAACGACCGCATCGGCGCGGTGCTGGCCAACGGGGCGCTCTTCAGCCTATTGATGAAACTGCCTCTTGTCGGGGTGATGCTGGCCCCGGTGATGGCATCGATCGGTGCGGTGTTGGCTGTGCAGGATGACATCATCATCGCTTCACCACCCAGCAGGATACCAGGATCATGAAAGCCGCTCGCATGTTGTTCCTCCTTCCGTTCGCGGCTGGGATCGGTCCATCCGCGGCTCAGGATACGCTGCATGTTCAGGTCCATGGCGTGGTGGTTGACGCGGGGTCAGGCCTTCCCGTGCTTGAAACGCTCGTTGAATGGTATGATGCGGAAGGGGAACGGCAGGCGGTGAACCAGACGAACAACGAGGGGAAATATGCGTTCTTCGTCCGGACCACCGGAGAAGTGGAACTGCGGGTGAGCGAGAACGGTTACGAACCCTTCTTGCACCTGATGTCCGTCGAACCGGGGGAAAGCGCCCGTGAGTTCACGATCCGGTTAGTACCGAAGTAGCAGCTGGCGAGGCCTCCTTCGGCGGATCCTTCAACCAGTCGTGGATGGACCGCTCTCCAACGACCAGGTCCGTGATGACCGCTTGCCCGTGCAGGATGCGGACGACGGCGTGTGCCGGTAGCGGCGTGGATGGTGAGCCGCTGCTCCAGTCGGGCGCCAGCAGGGCTTCGGTCTTCGGGCCGTCTCCCTCCTCGAGGTAGTACCGGTCGAACGGCAGTTCCAGCGAGTTCACGGTGCCTTCGTCGCCCATGGTCCAGTACCGGATGGGTAGGTAGGGGCCATTGTCCGGGGCATGGTCCACCAATGCGGTGATGCGTGCATACCCCAGGCTGTCAGTGTCGAGCAGCGCGAACGCGTTCCGCTGTCCGTACTCCATCGTTCCCGCATCCGGTGCCGTCCAGCTTCCCTGTTGTGCCTCGAAGTTCAAGCGCACGTACTCGCCACGGAAGGGGTCGCGAGGATCCACCGGGGCCGTCCTGAACAGGAAGACGGCGCCATCCTTGCGTACGCGTTCGTGACCAACGAGCATCCACGCAGGAACCGCCAACTGGGCCGCGGCCACGAATAGGAAGAGGATCACTCTACGCGGCATGGCCTTGCTTGTTGCGTTGGCGCACCATGCGCAGGTTCATGAACAGGAAGCCGACGCCGACGCCGATGAAGAGCAGACCGCGTACCACGAAGTTGAGATCACTGTCGAAGAAGCGCATGAAGATCGTGGCGCTCAGGATCGTCAACCCCAGGTTCATGCGCCGCAAGGAACCGCGTTCCGTGCCATGTTTCACGGTGAATACCCCGAGCACCAGCAGCGCGATGTTCATGAGGATGGCGGCCAGGGCCGGAGAGAAGGTGCCCACGATGAAGCTGATCAGGAACAGGGCCGATCCCTCTGGATAAGGCCATTGCTCAAAGGGTCGTCGAACGCGCGAGGAGAGGATGTATGCGATGATCCCGATGGTGGTGAAGGCGGCGATCAGCGGCCAGTCCACCCGCTCCTCCCCATCCATGCCCTCCCAGACGGGTCTGAAGCTGAACACGCAGAAGGTGATGAGCATCGTCGCCCCACCCACGAGCACCCAGGGCCAGGTGCGCATCCCGCTTCGGCCATGAAGCCATGGGACCAAGGTGAAGGCTCCTGCCAGTGCCACCACACCGAGTGCATGCGCCTGACTCCAGTCCGCGTAGAACAACTGGCTTCCGAAGCCCACGCTCAGGGCCATGAAGAGGCTCAACCACCAGAACACCGTACTTGTACCGATCCGACGGGCTTCGCGGAGGTAATAAGGCAGGGCTGCGAGCAGCAGAGGAATGAACCACCAGGGCCGGTCCGACCCACTGAAGTGCTCGAACCGCACGATCCACGCGTACCATGTGATCATGGCCAGGTAGATGAGCGACACGCAGAAGGAACCCGGCAGGTAGAGCAAGGGCAGGATCAACAAGGAGCACGTGAGCAGATAGCCATCGAGCGCTCCGCCGATGTGGTGGATCTGTGCGATGAGCGAGACGCAGGCGCATAGGCCACAGGCCAGCATGACGGCGCTTCCTTCGCGCCAGGCGGTCACTTCGGGCTTGCGCAGCATGCCGTACCAAACGAGTCCCTGCCCCAAGAGGACAGGTACGAATGCAAGTGCCGTGCGCGTACCTCGGCTCAGGTCATCCCAGTTGTGGGCGATGATGAGCAGGATGCCGAGGCCCACGAGCAAGCTCCCCAGGATCGCGAAGACGAGCAGGAGGCGCCCACCCCCTTGCAGCGCATCGGGGGCATACCGAACCCGGATGCGTTCCGCCTGTTCCGCGCTGAGGATGCCCTCACGTACGAGCTCGGGTAGTGCCTGGGTGATCCGTGGTTCGCTCACGGACCCGAATGTAGGTCGGTATCGCCAATGGCAGGTGTCGATCCGCAGGCGTGCATTCGCCAGGGGCCCATCACCCAGGATCGAAGGAAGGCCGGGCGGCTCGTACAGGCTATCGCTTCTTCTTCACCTCCACCGCTCCCTTGGCGTATACCATGTAGATATCCAGGTGTGGGCGCATGCCCACCGGCTGGCGTTTGTTGCCGTCCACCGGCACGACCAGCAGCACTTTATCCTCCCAGGTGGCGGCCTGGTACGCCTTGTATTTCTTGAAGCGCTCCAGACGCGGGTAGCGGCGCTCGAACGCATCGATCCCCTCGGGCCAGTTGCGTTCATGGCTTCGGAAGATCACCGCCTCGATCTCGGCCTGGCTCATGCCATTGTCGGCGAGCTTCGCAAGGATCGTACTGTCGGTGGCCAGGTCATAGGTCGCGTAAAGGCCGTCGGGGGTGGTGATGCGAGCCTCGCGCATGCGGCGCCAGCTCGGGCCTTTGCTCGGTTTCGGGCGTTGTGCGTCCATCAAGGCCGTGGCCACGGCCGCCTCCGGCAGCACCAAGTACATGTCCTCCCGGCTGCGCAGTTCCTCCGGCATGTGGTAATTCTCCGATGCCGGTACCTGTACGAGGACCTTGGGGCCACCCTCATCGGCATAACTGCACACCTTGTGGGCGTTGTAGTTGCGGACGGCGTCGGCGTTGGCGGCAAGCGCGCTGTCCGTGCGCAGTCCAGCTGGCAGGTTCTGGGCCTTGCCAAGGTTCAGCACCTGCTGGGCTTTCTCCTCCGCCACACCTGCGGCCTGCATTCCCGAGCGGATGGCGGCGTCCTGGGCCAGGTCCGGCTTGCGCACCATCTGGGCGATGTCGGAGATCACCACATGATCCTGGGCACCGGTCGTACCAACGATGAGCAGGGATGTGATGGAGAGCAGACAGAGGAGGACGGTTGCGCGCATGTGCGCTTGTACGTGATCGTCCGGAAAAGGTGACGTTCTGGAGGCCACCGGTGTGCCCAACCGTGAGGACACCGAACATTACACAACTTTGTGGCGTTGTTCGAACATGCGTAGCCTCCTTCCGATCATCTCCGTGGTCTTGCTCGCCACCGCCTGTTTCAACCGTGTGCAGGTCGGTCCGGTATCGATCCCGGTGAACGGCCAGTCCACCCGTCCCATACCGCCCATGTCCTTCTTCGATCTCAGTGCCACCGACATCAACGGCCAGCTTGTGAAACTGGACCAGTTCCGGGGCAAGCACATCATGGTGGTGAACACCGCCAGCGAATGCGGCTACACTCCGCAATATGCTCAGCTGCAGGAACTGTATGGGACTTACCGGGACAAGGGCCTGGTGATCCTTGGTTTCCCGAGCAATGACTTCGGTGGCCAGGAGCCCGGCACCGAAGCGCAGATCGCCAGTTTCTGCCAGAAGAACTATGGGGTCACGTTCCCGATGATGGCCAAGGTGAGCACGAAGGGCGACGATCAACATCCGGTCTACCACTGGCTTGCGAACAAAAGCCAGAACGGGGTGATGGACACCGAGGTGAAGTGGAACTTCCACAAGTATCTCATCGATCCGGATGGCCTGTTGCGCATGTCCTTGGAGTCGGGCATCGAACCTTCCGATGAACGCGTGATCGCATGGATCGAGGGGCGATGACGGGTCATGTGGACATCCTATGCATCACCGCACATCCCGATGATGTGGAGATCAGCATGGCCGGTACCGTGCTTCACCACCGCGCACTCGGACACCGTGTGGGCCTTGTCGAGCTGACCGCCGGTGAGCTCGGTACGCGTGGCACGCCGGAGATCCGGAAGGCCGAAGCGGAAGCTGCGATGAAGGTGCTCGATGTCGCCTTCCGTTACCAGCTCGGTCTGCGCGATGGCTTCTTCCGTGCGGATGAGGCCTCACTGTTGAAGGTGGTCTCCGCCATCAGGGCGCATCGGCCCCGGCTCGTGCTCACCAATGCTTTGCACGACCGTCACCCGGACCACGGCCGTGGAGCCAACTTGGTCGCTGAGGCCTGCTTCCTCAGCGGGCTTCGGCGGATAAGTACCGAACAGGATGGCGCCGTGCAGGAGGCCTGGCGACCGACCACAGTGCTGCATGGCATTCAGGACCAGTGGCAGGAACCCGACCTGATCGTCGATGTGACACCTTATTGGACGAAAAAGGAGGAAGCCCTGCGTTGCTTCGCATCGCAGTTCTACGACCCCAACAGTACCGAGCCTGGCAGCCCCATCTCCAACCCGGACTTCCTGCCTTTCCTCGAGGCACGTGCCCGGCAGATGGGCCGCTTGATCGGGGTGACCTACGGGGAGGGCTTCAATGTGGCACGCCCACCGGCCGTTCACGACCTGCTCGCTCTCGGGTGATACTAAGGCGTGAGCCAGTGGAACTGCGACCAGAGCCGTTGCGTGTTCCGGAACCCGAGCAAGTTGTATAGCGCGAGATAGGTGCGTCGCGTGGTGGGGGAGACCGAGGGTTTGAACCCCTTGGGAAGCTCCTTCGCGTGGAAGTCGAGCGCCGCCTTGGGGTCGTGCTCATATAACACCCGGATGGAATCGAAGAGGAACTGGTGGAACTGCCCCAGCTCCGCAGGTGAACGCTTGTCCTTCAGGTGGTCGATGATGCGCGTGCGCAACTCCACGTACCGGACCCAGTTGCCGCCGAGGTTGGTCTGGGTGATGGAGCCCGTGGCGCGTTTGCGCACGATCGTGTAGTTCTCGGTGTCCAACAACACGTTCTGCGTGATGCGCAGGATCCGGAACATGAGGTCGTACTCCTGACTGCTACGCATGCCTTCGTCCCAACCGCCCACCGCTTCCACGATGCTCCGTTTCCACAGGTTGCTGATGGTGTTGCCCAGGTCGGTGCGCATCAGGTGGATCCAGAGGTCGCCCCTGCGCGTGTAGTAGCGTTCCTGCATCACGCGTCCGGTCGCGTCGATGATGCGGAAGCTGCCAACGATCAGGTCTGGCCGGCCGTTCTTCTCGGCCAGGCGGACCTGGTGACCGATCTTCCGTGGCAGCAGGATATCATCAGCATCCATGAATTGGATGTACTCGCCACTGCTTTCCCGGAAACCGTGGTTCCGCGCGGCCGTGGCGCCGGCGTTCACCTGTCGGATCGATCGAACGATGCCTCCACGTGGGTTGGTCTTCGCGATCTCCTCGATGCGTGCCGTCGTGTCGTCCTTGCTGCCGTCGTCCACACAGATCACCTCGAGGTCGTCATGGTCCTGAGCGAGGATGCTCTCCAGACACTCTCCGATGTAGTCCGCCACATTGTAGCAGGGGATGATCACGGAGACCTTCATGGTGGATCGGACGCGCTCACTTACCCTTCCACCGGCGAACAGCTTCACCTGGTGCAGCGTGGACGGGGCGCTCAAAGATAGGATCCGCGTTCAGCCCTGCCGGACCTGTACAGGTGCCACAACATGCGGGCCTTGCGCACATCGTGGTGTTGTGGCAACAGGTCGTGCACCGGTGCGCCGGTGATCCTCAGGAAAACGGTCATTTGGTAGATCAAGCTGGTGGAATAGGCCAGTGTCGCGGTCAGTGCCGCACCCAACGATCCGTGCGTCTGGATCAACGGCCATCCTACGCTCGCCGTGAGCAGCAGCCCCAGAGCACTGCCGACGAGGTTGTGATGGATACGACCGGTCCCGCTGAGGAAATGGCTCAATACCTGTGATCCGGACATGGCCACCAATCCCGGTGCGATCAGCAGCAGCAGGGGGCGCAATCCCCGAACCTCGTTCCCGAAGATGGTGGCGAACAACACATCAGGGAGAAGGATCAGCACCACGGCGCACAGCAGCCCGAAGAGCACGGACACTTTGAACAGGATCAGGGTCGCCTGCACCTGCCGACGTTGCTCTTCCATGTTGCTCACCTTGCTATACAGCACACCCCCGATGCTCTTCGGGACGAGCCAGGATCCCTCGGCCAGTTGCATGGCCACGCTGTAGACACCCAATGCCGCCGTTCCGCGGAACAGTTCGATCAGGTAGTAGGCCGCGCGATAGTTCAGCAACTGGGCCAGATTGGCCAGCTGGCCAAAACCTCCCTGCTTCACCAAGGCCCGGAAGTTCCCTGATGTCGGTGCGAGGGTCCCATGTGTCGCCGCCCGCAAGGCGAACCAGCCGGATAACAGAACGGTGAGCCCATACGCGACATACGTGGCCACGATGTAGTCCATCAGGTCCGAGCCATCCCACGCCAGCAGGATGCCGAAGCCGAGCAGTTGCACCGCGCTCTGTATGACGAGGATGCCGTTCTGCAGACCGATCCGTTCCTGGCCTACGAGGATGTTCAGATGAATGCTGTTGAGCGCCTGCAGGAAGGCCAGAGCCACAAGGTGTACCGCCGTTCCATTCGGAGCGAGGGGAACGAAATGGGCCAGCACATAGGCGATGGCCGCGGACAACAAGGCCCAGGCATAGGAGGGCACCAGTACCGTCCGCACCCCGAGGCGGGGTACGAGATAGACCAACCCACCACCGCCAACGACATGTGCCAGGATCAGGACCAGCGTGATCCCGAGCACCAGCAAGCTGATCGTTCCGAGGCCCTCGGCACCCAGGGTCTGACCGGCCAGGGCCACCACCAACAGGTTGGCTGCGGTGATGGCCACGCGCGCGGCCACGGTGCCGATCACCGGTCGGATCATTCTTCCAGGTATTCCTTGGGCTTGCGTATCGATCCACTGTCAGCCGCCTCCATTTCCATGGCCTCGGGTGCGGGTCGGATGCCGTCGACAAGGGTGATGTCACCCATGGCACACACCGTGCGGATGCCCTTGTTGTACGTGGTGCGGGGGAACCCTGACAAGGTGTGCTCAGCCTCCTCGTGGAATCGTTCGGGATCCAGTTCGATCACGCGATTGAAGATGATCCCAAGTGCCAGTGGATCGGTATTGTCCACGGAAGGGCGCCACAACGAACCGTCATGGACGAAGAAGGTGCCCGCAGGTCTGCACCCGGAACCGGTCATCTTCACCGGATCGTGGCGATGCGGGGTGTATGGTCCATCGAATTCGGCGGCATGGAATGCATGCAGGACGCCATCGGGTGCTTCAGGGTCCGTCCCGAAGAGCCACCAACGCCCCTCATGGGATACGCAGGTGGGGTTCACGATCGCGCGGTCAAGCAAGGTCTTCACATGGTCCAGGGCATCGTTGTCCTCCGAAACCCGGAAGAGCTCGGTGCGCTTTTGGTGTGGATAGCTTATCAGTACATGGGTGCCGTCGGGCCTTTCGATCACGAACGGATAACCGAGATCGGCCACGGTGGAGAGCATGGTGCGCGATCGCTTCAGGATCCCGTCGTTCCGTGGGCGGACCCGTGCGATGACATCAGCGGTGTTCACCCCCTCGCCTTTCCGGTACAGCACGTTGAGCTGCCCGTCCGCTGCACGATATCCGAAGGGTTCCGAACGGTGACTCCCGGGTGATGGACTGTTGAGCCAGCGAACGTTGGTGTTCCCCTGGTCCTCCAACAGCGTGGTGATCGGATGGGGATAGACACCGATGTTCCATTCTCCGGCAATGGCACTTCTTCGGCGTCCAGCGAAGGTGTTGCGCAACTCGGTCCGCGCCCAATGGAGCAGCAACAAGGGAAAGGAGGGGGCGCTCGTACGTTCCAACGCCTGGTTGTCGTTCGGCTGAACCGCAAGACCAGCCCGGCATCTGGCGACGGGAAGCCAGGCCGCCCCGACCATTACGCGGTCCATGTCCATCCCACCGGTCGGGGCTCGATCGTTGAAGACCGCTCGCAGGAGATCGGCTCCAGTGCCCATAAGATCAGCGACCACTGTTTGTTCGCGCAGCATCCACGTCCGGAACCGGGGCAGGCCGTTCGGCCCGAGACCCTGTCCTTGGACCTCGAACCGCCATAAGGGTAACTCTGGTGATGACGGAACCGAAGTCTGCTCGGATAGGAACGACAGAACGGCATTCGCGCCGTTCGACCGCAATTCCTCCAGGATCTCCGGGATGGACCTGCCGTGCTCCACACGTCGGCCCCGTTGGCCCTGTATGTGGTCGACGATGGGTACGAGCCTGCCACTCTTCGGGAACAAGACGCCTGCCAGACGCATCTCGAAGAAGTCACGGATCCGTCGGGTCGCGCCCTTCTCGGTCACATGTGCGATGCCGACCACCTCGATCCCGGGCTGTTCCTCCAGATTGCGGATACAGCGCTCCTGCCAATGTGGTACATGACTTCCGTGGCAGATCACGCCGATCCTGAAAGGTTGTTGCTCACTCATCTTCCGGCTCCCAAACTACGTTGATGGATCCGCAGGAAGGCCTTGCCCACCGCATCAGGTCCGAAGGTCGAGCTCAGGCCCTCCCGTATCCGTTGTGGATCATACCGCTCGTGGTCCCGTACGAACTGGGCCATGGCATCCGCCAATGCGGCCGTGTCTCCAACGGGGATCAACAGGCCGTTATCCGGTCTCACGAACGCCTCCGGGCCCCCGCAGCGCGTGGCGATCACCGGTTTTCCCTGGGCAAGGGCCTCGCCGGTCACCACGCTGAAGGTCTCCACATTGCTGTTGATGATCACCGCCCCAACGTTGGCCATGTGATCAAGTACGCCACTGTTCGGAAGTCGACCAAGGAAGACGATCCGGTCCTTCACACCCAGTTCGACCGCCAATTCCCTCAATTGGGCCAGATCGGGGCCGTCACCGATGATGTCGAGACGCACAAGGACCCGGCGCTGGTGCAGAAGGGCCACCGAACGGATGACACCGCTCACGTTCTTGGTACGGTCCACCAGGTCCGCGACAACGAGGAAATGGTCGGCAGCACCGCGCTGGGGCAGGGGTCGATCTAGTCCTGGGATCACGTTCGGTACCACCTCGTAATGGCTGCACAAGCCCAGCTTGACAAGCCCGTCCCCAAGCCAGTTGGAAACGGCCGTGACGGCGGTCGCCTCCTTGAACAACATGGTGTTCAGCGCATGGAACAGGGATCCTTTCCGCTGGTAGGTGCCATCGAGGTATTCACTGCTCTGTTCGCTCAGGATGTATGGGATCCCGAACCTCCGCTTGAGCCACCAGGCGATCAGCGCCGGTCTGACGAGAATGTGCACGTGGGTGATCGCGGGCATGCCTCGCTCGGAGTGTACCGTCCGCCAGCCGGCATAGGCGGCATGCCTGTAACGCACCAGATTCACCAGCTTGCGCCAGGCCTTGACCCTACTGCCACTGGCGGGGTATGAACTACGGACCACCATAAGACCATCCGACCGCGTCATGCGGACGGAATGCTCATCCGCCGCTGATGCTTCGATGAGAAGCACCGTCACCTCGGTGAATCGTGCGAGGGACTGGACCTGCTTGCGGATGAAATCACCGAGTTGAGGGTCCCGCTCGTTCGGCCACCACTTGGGTATGACCAGCACATGCGGAATGGCCGCCATCCGAGCTTCGTGGCTTTCGGTCATAGCCGCGAAAAGTACGGCTCCCGACCGGCGTGATCGGCTTCGGATGCCCAGTTAGCGCTATATTTGCGGCCCGTTGCGCCAGCGACGGGAAATGGTGGTTGTAGCTCAGTTGGTTAGAGCGCCGGATTGTGGTTCCGGAGGTCGCCGGTTCAAGCCCGGTCTACCACCCCAAAGCCCCGAAAGGGGCTTTGTCATT
>JAKQEI010000135.1 GCA_029573495.1 Bacteroidota bacterium
GCAGGTGAAGCACATGGGATCATCCGGAAGCCGCATTTTCCCCAACGTCTTGTCCATCTGGGATTGGTAGTTCCCGGCGTAGAAAGCGGCGTTCTCCTTCAGTTGTTCGATGTCAAGGCGCGTGTTGTTGACCCGACCATGTGCGTTGATGGCCCTGCGCATGATGCCCTCTCCTACTTTGTACAGGTAGGGCATCGCCAGTGCGTTGCGCAGCTCACACAACAGTTGAGCGTGGTCGCACTCCACCGTGATCACGGCCATCAACCCGGATGTCTCCGAAGAGATGCGCAGGTTGGTCCGCTTCTTCGCCAGCCCATCCGCCAGCCTAGCACCGTTCACCCTCACGCCCCCATGGTAGTACCCCTGCGAGCAGCTTCCGCAGCTACCTGCGGTCCATGTCCGGTAGTACGATGGCAGATCGTGCGCGATGAAGTACGCCTTGCGCTTTCGATAGGCCGGAAGGACGATCTGTACGTCTTCCGTCAGGCTTACACCAGCCTGAACGGTAATGTCGTACGTAGCGGCAATGCTTCCATCCTCCAGGTCGTAGACCGTGATCGTCACATCGCCCGTATAGTCCGCGAACAGCCCCAGCGCACCAATGCGGAGGACCGCGTTGCTGGCTGGCTGGTTGATCTCCACAAGGATGCCGCCGATGCCGCTTCCGCTGAGTAGCACCTGGTCGTCGTCCGCCTCTCCGATGTGCTTGCGGTCGATGAACGTCCGACCCGTCATGCGCGGTGCCAGGTGCGTGATCACCTCGTTGTGCATGTGCGCCCGCGCCCACTTCTCTGCCTGTTCAAGCACCGACGCTGGCGTGTCCTCACTCCCGGTTATGTCCTTCAGGAGTGATTCGCTCATCCCGTCAAGGGTCTGAAGCGCCATCACGCCCGAGGCCCCCGAGCATGTGTTATCCAGTGTGATCAGTCCGTCGAAGCAGTCCAGCATGATCCTTTGGTGTTGTCCCGCAGGCGGGGCCGGTCCCCAATCCAGACCAAGCCCCGCCCTTGGGATCAGACGTTAAGAGTTGGTCACCAACCCTTGCATGGCGTAGGTCACGCCTTCGTACTCGTCGCCCACGGCGAACATGTCGTTCGGTGCGCCGATCACATCACCCGTGTAGGTGAGGGTCATCGACAGCGTACCGCACGGGTCCTTCGCAGCCAGGTCATACACCAGACCGAGACGCGGGCTACGCACGGTGGCGTAGAAGTAGTTGCTGGAGCTATCCCAGATACCACCCATCGCGGCCTTTCCTTCGGCACGGCTGAATGTGATCGGCTGGATGGCGCCCGGAGCAAGCACCATGAACTCGTTGATGCCACCGGAACCGAGGGCGGTCTGCAATCGCTTATCGTAAGCGAAGGCGTATCCGTACTGGTTCATGATCTCACCGAGGTCCAGTCCGTAGTCAGCGCAGCATCCTGCCTGAAGGAACTGGAAGTACTCGCGCATGGTCTGACCACCGGCCACCAGCACGTCACCGGGCATCCCGGAATCGTCCAGTGCGTTGCGCAGCTTGATCCATGCGTAGGGTGCCGGGTTCGTGGTGCCAGCGTTCAGCGTGTTGATGACGAACTGGTTCGATCCGTTCACGGTCACGCTTGCACCCCAGTTGCCACTCCACCCGACCAACTGCTCGGTCTGGTAGGTCGCCACCTTGCGATCCATCACGTCGATCAGACGCGCCACCTGGCTCGCGAAGAGCATGGTGTTGTCCTCACAGGAACCCTCGTAGTCCGTCAGGTCGATCTGCTGATCGAACTGGATGTTCTTCTCGGTATCCAGCGTGTAGGTGCTGATGTTCTGGCCGTACTTGGTGGAGGCTTCGCAGTTCGGGTTCGGCTGGTTCAGCGCAGCAGCGGATTCGAGGATGCGCTGCTGATAGACCACCTCCACTGTGCGGACCTTACCACGTCCCGGCGTGATCTCGTAGGAGATCCGGCGACGGTTGAACGGGCTGTTGATGAACTCGGCGACGGGCATACGCTCGTCCGCGCCGGGGAACGCACCAGGGCGCATCCACATGTCTTCGAGGGCTGCCTGCAAGTTGGGGCAGGTTGCCATCACGTTTCCGAAATAGCTCATTGGCTTTCAGTTTGAAGTTCTGGCCGCAGTTTCCTAGGACGCGGACCTTGCTCCTGAAAGCCGGTTTTAGCCTCGGCTGGCTGAAGTCATCCCACCACTACGCGGCAGGCATCACGCGGCGTACACGACCACCCGGCTGTGCCGGTTGTTGCGGGGTCTGTGTGCCGAGTGCGACCGACATAGTGGATACGTTCTTGCGAACCGGAGCATTCCCTTGTGGGCTGCCTCCGGTCAGGTTCTCTTTCTCCGCCAGTTCCTTGGCGATGTCCACGATGCTGCGATAGGTCTGGGCCTTGTTAGGCTCCATGACCAGATTGCCGTTCGCGTCCAGCACCTTCACCGCCCCATC
>JAKQEI010000142.1 GCA_029573495.1 Bacteroidota bacterium
AAAGCTTTTGTCGCGGCCGACCCGAAGCTTTTGCTGGGAAGATTATTCGCCCTTCGGCAATGCGTCTCTCCATGCCTGCTGCATCAAACCTCCATCCCCTCTCACCTGGTTGATAAACAACACCAGTGGTTGGATCCGTGATAGGGTAATGAAGATTAGGCCGCTGTGTGATACTTGCCAATCCAGTCATATCGGCACTTCGCCATGGTCCACGGGGGTCATTGTTGGGGTTGGTGAATTTGGATAGATCCTTAGCCACTCCATGAAACCGTTGCATTTCTGACCGGCCATATGTTAGCACATACTCATGGTCATTTGATACTCCAGTGAGCGCTCGCACATCTTCGCTTGTTCGACTCTTCCAGATGAACTGACAAACGAATCTATTGCTGCCGAAGATTTCATTCATGAGCAGGCGCAAGACAGCAACTTCTATATCGTCAATGCTCACGAAGATTACACCGTCCTCCGCCAGCAGCTTGTGCAATAGCACCAACCTCGGGTACATCATGCACAGCCACTTATCGTGGCGGCTTAGGTCCTCGCCCTCCTTGCCCACCACATCGCCCAGCCACTTCTTGATGCGCGGGTCGTTCACATTGTCGTTGTACACCCAGCCTTCGTTGCCGGTGTTGTAGGGCGGGTCGATGTAGATGCACTTCACCTTGCCCTCGTAGCGGGGCAGCAGGCTTTTGAGGGCTTCGAGGTTGTCGCCTTGGATGATGAGGTTGCCGCCCTCACCCCCGGCCCCTCTCCCGGGGAGAGGGGAGGAATGCCCATCGCCCGACGTGATCGTACCCTGTTCTGCGGTGAAGCGGTACTGATGCTCCAGCACCTTGTAGGGCACCTCGCGGTGGTGGTTGATCACCTTGTCCTTTCCGATCCAGTGGAGGGTGGGCATGGGGAGGCTATCAGAGGATCAGCTGAAGGGTGGATCAGATGGTGGTTGGCTGGCTTGTAGCACGGGTGCGAAGATGGGCATGCCGGTCGGAAGGGAAGCCCACAGGCGCAAACGAGCTGCTGCGCTATCTTCCACCCATGGCTTTCGCCGCCGGTCCCTGGCATCATCCGCCGCAGCTGCCCGATGAGGGCCGCACGCTGTGCGTGGTGCGCCTGCGCGATGCACAGGGGGCCACCAGCCACCAGGTCCTTCGATACCTGCGGGGCCGGTGGACCTTCGAGGACGGCACGGCCCTGAGCCGCTCGCTGCGGGTGGAGGCCTGGGCCTACCTCACGCCGTCCATCGCGCGCCTGAGCGAAGCGGACTTCGATGCGGGGGAGGCCCTGCCAGCGGAGAGCCGCCTGTTCGACCCCTTCCACCTGACGGGCGAGGAGAACGTGCGCCTGCTGGTGGCCTACATCCAGGAGCTGAAGGGCGAGGTGGCGGCGCTGACGGAGGCGCTGCGCCTGGCCCGCGAACAGATCATCCGGGAGCGGGCGGAAGGCCGCATCGCCGAGCCGTTGGAGGTGGCGCACCTGCGCACCCAGCATCAGCAGCAACTGGAGCGCCGCAACAGGAATGCGGCACAGGTGCGCGAACGCGTGGCCGCGCTGGAGCAGGAGTTGGGGGAGCTGCAGCGTTCGGGCCGCATGCTGCGCGCTGACAATGACCTGTTGAACGCGCGTCATGTGCGGGTGGAGGCGGAGGCGGGCCGGCTGCGGCAACAGCTCAAGGAGCTGCAGGCCCGGTACAACCACTTGAAGTCGCGACCACGGCGGGTCTGATGCGCGTTGTCCTGGGAAGTCTCCAATGGGGGGCAGGTCTGGCCACATGCCCCCGCACGTTCACACGCCCTGCACACAGGCGGCGTTCCTGCCGGTAACTTGCCGACCACCTGCGCCATGTTCGCTCGCTTCGTAACCTTCGTCCTCGCCGTTCTACTTATCGCCGCAGGTCAGGCCCAGAACAACCCCGTCGTCCCCACCGGCGCCATGCGCAACACGATGTTCAACGGGCAACTGGCGGGGTTGATCCAACTGGACAGCATCGCGAAGCCCGGCACCTATGGCATCGGTCCGGTGGAATACCTGCGCGGCGAGCTGATGCTCTGGGACGGCCATGCCTACCGCAGCACGGCGCAGGGCGATAGCGCCATGGTGGTCGTGGAGGCACCCGAGAGCAAGGCGCCCTTCTTCGTTCACCAGCACGTGCGGGAGTGGACCGAGGTACCCTTGCCCGACAGCGTAGCCGACCTCGGCGCGCTCGATGCGTTCCTCACGGCACGCTTCGGTGCGGCACCGCCCTTCTCCTTCAAGCTGCATGGCGTGTGTGAGCGCGTCGACCTGCACATCGTGGATGTCTCATCGGGAACCGTTGTCCATGGCCCCGACGATGCGCACCGCGAGAACAAGCACTTCCACCTCGACGGACGGAACGTGGACCTTCTCGGCTTCTATTCGACGCGGCACCAGGCCGTCTTCACGCACCACGATACGCACATCCATGTGCATGCCATCACGACGGAGCGCGATGCCATGGGACATGTGGAGGAGTTGCGTTTCGCACCCGGTGCGCTAACGCTCGCGGTGGCTGTAGAGAAGGCGCCATAGACGAAGCCCCGGCCTTCCGACCGAGGCTTCCCATGCATTCCAGTACCGCTCAGAGCAAGGTGGTCGGGCACACGTACTCCGTCACCTTCACGCCGGTCGTCTTGATGCCGTTGAAGCCGGTCTCCACATCCACGAAGTCGTCCCATCCGCGCGCCTTCAGGATGCTCGCGGCGATCATGCTCCGGTAGCCACCGGCACAATGGAGGATGAAGGGTTTGTCCTTCGGGAATTCCGCGAGGTGCTCATTGATGCGATTGAGCGGGACGTTGATCGCACCTTCCACGTGCTCGCTGTCGTACTCGCTCTTCTTGCGCACATCGAAAACCAGCGGGTTCTCCGTGTAGCGCTTGGCGAACTCGTCGGCCGTGATGCGCGCCACCGTGTCCACCTCCTTGCCGGCGACTTTCCATGCCTCGAAACCGCCTTCGAGGTAGCCGATGGTATTGTCGTAGCCCACGCGGCTCAGGCGGATGATGCTCTCCTCCTCCTTGCCGGGCTCCGTCACGAGGATGATGGCCTGCTTGATGTCGGTGATCATCTCACCCACCCACATGGCGAAGTTGCTGTCCAACCCGATGTTGATGCTGTTGGGGATGAAGCCCTTCGCAAAGACCGACGCGGGACGGGTATCCAGCACGAGCGGCCGCTCCTCGTTGGCCACCAGCTCGAACTGGTCCGGTGTCAGCGAGCGCTTGCCACGTGCCATCACCGTATCCAGGCTCTCGTACCCCTGGATGTTCATCAGTACGTTCTTGGGGAAGTATCCGGGAGGAGGCGTGAGGCCGGTGAGCAGGACCTTCTTGAATTCCTCCTTGCTGAGCTTGGGGTCCAGCGCATAGTTGGTGCGCTTCTGATTACCCAGTGTATCCGTGGTCTCCTTGCTCATCATCTTCCCGCAGGCGCTGCCGGCTCCGTGGTTCGGGTAGACGATCAGGTCGTCGCTCAATGGCATGATCTTGTTGCGCAACGAGTCGTAGAGGTGCCCGGCGAGCTTGTCCTCGGTGAGGTCCGCGATCACATGCTGGGCCAGGTCGGGACGACCCACATCGCCGATGAAGAGGGTGTCGCCAGTGATGATCCCGTGCTCCTTCCCCTCCTCGTCGATGATCAGGTAGGTGGTGCTTTCCATGGTGTGGCCCGGGGTGTGGATGGCTTTCACCTTCGCCTTACCGATGCTGAACACTTCGCCATCGGTGGCCACATGTGCTTCGAAGCCGGGTTTCGCCGTGGGGCCGTAGACGATCGTAGCGCCGGTCTTCTTCGCCAGGTCCAGGTGGCCGCTCACGAAGTCGGCATGGAAGTGCGTCTCGAAGACGTACTTGATCCTCGCCTTGTCGGCCGTGGCGCGGTCGATGTAGGGATGCACTTCGCGGAGCGGATCGAAGATGGCCGCCTCGCCATTGCTCTCCAGGTAATACGCTGCGTGCGCGATGCACCCGGTGTAGATCTGTTTGATGGTCATGGGTCCGTTGTGTTTCGACCGGTTCCGGTCGGTGTTGAACTCAAAGATCCTGTTGCCCGACTTGTCCTTCCGTGATGATCATCAGCTTCTCGCCCTTGTGTGACCATCATCACCGGTAGGAGCAACGAAGGCTCCCAGAGGAGCCTTCGCAACGCGTGGATACCGATGGATCACACCGTTTCCAGTTCCTTCTTGGCCAGGTAGAAGTCGATGAGCTCAATGCCTTTCTCGTTCAAGCGTGCATCGAGGTCCTTCAGGGTCTTGGGCGGGGGCACGATCACCTTCTCGCCCTTCTTCCAGTTCAAGGGCATCGCGCAGCCGTTGGCGTCGGCCGTCTGCATGGCCTCCAGCACGCGCTTGATCTCCTCCATGTTCCGGCCCACGTTCAGCGGGTAGTACATGACGAGGCGGATGATGCCCTTCGGGTCGATGAAGAACACCGCGCGCACGGCAGCGGTATTGCTGGTGTTCTCGTGCAGCATGCCATAGAGCTTCGCCACCTTCATGTCGATGTCCGCGATGATGGGGAAGTCCATGTACACGCCCGTCTTCTCTCGGACGGCCTGCACCCAGGCCACGTGGCTGTGGATGCTGTCGATGCTCTCACCGATGAGCTTGGTGTTGTGCTTCGCGAACCATTCCTTCTCCTTTGCGAAGCCACTGAGTTCGGTGGTGCACACCGGCGTGAAATCGGCGGGGTGGGAGAAGAGGATGGCCCAGCTGCCTTTGATGTACTCGCTGAATCGCAGCGGCCCCTGCGTCGTGATCGCCTCGAAATCGGGAGCCTGGTCGCCGATGCGCGGCATGTGGATGGTGTTCTCCATGTTCGTTCTATTGGCCACAAAGGAACGGATGCGCACCTCCTCGAGCAGTGACGAAGGTCACCCTCGCGATCAGTGCATGACGCGACGGGTGAGCAGCAGGTGTTCTCCGCGCATCTCGATGAGGTACGGTCCTGATGCGAGGTCCCGCATGTCCACGGTCCAGCGATGTTCACCGGCCTCCACACCGGCTGCGATGTGCCGAACGACACGACCCGTGCTGTCCAACAGACGTACGAAGGCGCTGCCCTGGACAGGAAGTTGGGCCTCGATGTTGAGCAGCTGCCCGTTCGTGGTGACGCGCAGGCTACCGTTCGTGCGCTCGGTTCCGTGCACTGCTGTTGAAGGGTCCACCAACAGCACACGGTACACCTTGTTCGTCGCCGTGCTCTGGGTGCCCGTGTTGATGAAGAAGATGTTCGCCGCGGAGCTTTGGATGCCGCCAACGATGTGCCCGAGCACGACGGTGTCCCCGGCGAACGCGTCCTGTAGCAGGATGCCGGAGCTCGTTTGTTCCGTGGTCGGCCAGGGGATGAACTCGGCACTGGCGCCCAGCAGTGCCGGCATCTGGCCGATCGCACTCTCTGACATCTGACCCGAACCGTCGCGTTCGACAAGACTGATCGTGTTCACGAAGGGCACGTTGGGGTCGTCCTGAACACCCCCGCCTGCGACGGGCTGGTACCTGCCGATGCCACCGAAGAAGATCGATCGCATGGTCTGGGTGCTGCCTTCGTAGAGGCTGGCATGGGCCGTGTGGTATTGGTTGAAGCGTTGCTCGAAGGAGTTGTTCACGGCGATGTCAGTGCCGCGGATGTCGACGGTGTTCAACCAGGGCAGGTCCGCGTCGTAGCGGAAGACACCGGAGAAGACGGTGAGCCCTTCTTCGCCGCCGGGAAAGATCTGCGGCAGCAGGTTGTAGTCACGGCGGTGGAGGTTCACGGTGTCGACCAAGGTCCAGTAGTCATCAATGGTGAGGTCCGTTCCATCATCGAGGATGATGAAACGGCGGAGCGCATTCGTGTATTCCTGGACGAATCCGGGGCCGAAGTCGGGTCCCATCGGATTGTAGCGGCCCATGAAACGCTGACCACCCACAAGGTTGAAATGGTCGCCGAC
>JAKQEI010000163.1 GCA_029573495.1 Bacteroidota bacterium
TGGAAGCGCGTGTTGGCATCCGGAACACGGAAACACACGGAGGTCACGATCTCTTCCGGCGACTTGTCGAGCTGCTTGTACCCTTTGTAGAGGTCCTTCAGGTTGAGTCTGCGTTCGCCCTTCGCGCCCTTCAATGTGATCTTGCTGTCCAGTGCGAGGAAGATCGCGGTGAGATCCCCGATCGGGGAGGCGTTCACGAAGTTGCCGGCCACGGTGCCCATGTTGCGGATGGGCGTAGAGGAGACCAGCAATAAGTGCTTCTCAAGATCCGGGAGGAGCCGCTTCAGATCCAGTGAGTTCATCAGGTCGGCCGCCGTGGAAGCACCCCCGATGATGCACCGGTCGTCTTCGACGCGGAAGCCTTTCAGCCCTTCATCATGGAAGACCGAGTGCACCGCGGAGTGGTGCATCGCGTCGTGCTTCTGGACATAAAGGTCCGTTCCGCCGGCGACGGTGATGGCGTTCGTGCTCGATGCTGGAGTTGGCGATGCCATCGCTTTCAAGCGCTCCATTATTCCAGCGAAGTACGCCGGCAGGAAGCCGTTCCTCACCGACCAGCCGATGGGGTCCTTCGCGTCCTTGTGCGCCAGCTTGCCAGCAACAACGGCCGCCGCACGCTCGATCGACTTGTACCCTGTGCACCGGCAGATGTTACCATCGATGGCGCGGATGGCGCGTTCTTCCGTGACATTCTCCCGGGAAACAGAGCACCCGCTCAAGCTCACCACGAATCCCGGCGTACAGAACCCGCATTGGGTACCACTCTCATCGACCATGGCCTGTTGCACCGGCGAAAGTCGATCCATGTTCAACCCTTCCACCGTCACGATGTGCCTGCCTTGCACGTTCGCCAGGGAGAGCAGGCAGGACGTCATCGATCGATACTCGACCTGATCGTTCTTCAATTCGCCCACTAATACCGTGCACGCTCCACAATCGCCTTCACGGCAACCGATCTTGGTCCCGGGAAGGCGCTGGTGATAGCGGATGATGTCCAGGAGCACCGTGCCTGTTGGGGCCGTGCTCTCGACGAGCGTGTCGTTCAGGATGAAGCTGGTCATGGTGCCGGATGGCCTTCGGAACGAAGATCCGAAGATCCCAGCGCCCCGCCAAGCATTCCGGGCTATCGAACGATGGAGACGTGACCGATCCGTTCGATCGGATCACCGGACAAGGCATCCTTGCAGCTGAGCTTCCACACGTAGACATCCACCTGGGAAACGACACCGCCGTAACTGCCATCCCACGGTTTCCCGGGCTGGTCGGTGTTGAAGATCAGTTCGCCCCAGCGATTGAACACGAAGAACTGATATTCCTTCACCTGCGGCAGATTGAAGATGGGCAGGAAGTCATCATTCACACCATCCCCGTTCGGTGTGAAGGCGTTCGGTACATGCACGGCCAGCAGGTCGAAGATGGGCAGGGGGGTGCATACCGTGTTGCTGCACCCGTTGGCGTCGGTGGCCGTGAGGCATACCTCGTACAGCCCACCCAGGCCGCCAGGGAACGTATGAACGGGATGCTCCACTTCACTGCTGCCATCCTCGCCGAAGGTCCACGAGAAGGTGACCGCATTGGATGAGGACAAGTTGAGGAAGTGTACCTCCGTATCGTTCGTGAAGATGGTGTCCGGGGAATAGGTGAAGGACGGCACCACGGCTGGCGGGCTGGTGATGAGCCCGGCGGACTGGGCCGTACATCCGTTCGCATCGGTCATGGTCACGATGTAGGCCCCCGGGCACAGACCGTTGAAGACAGGTGAGCTCTGTGTGTTCCCAGCGATGCTGAAGATGACCCCGGAGGCATCGTTCACCACGAGCACTCCATCACAAGATCCAGGGCAGGTCTCAGGTGTCGTGAAGACCCCATCGATCGTCAAGGGCTCCGGCTGTCCGATGGTGACCGGGATGCTCACGGCGCAGGCATTCGTGTCAGCAATGGCGACGCTGTATGATCCGGCACAAAGTCCGGTCGCCACCGCAGTGTCCCCAGCGACCGCGTTCGACCAATAATAGGTGTAGCCGCCATTTCCGCCTGTCGCGGTGACGGTAGCCGTGCCATCACATGCATTGTGACAGATCGCGTCGGTCGTGGCACTGATACCTTCCATTGGTACCGTGAAGAGCACCGTGATGAGATCGCTTGCAGTACAACCTTCCTCGGTCACGATGCTCCATTCGAACGTGTAGCTACCACCAGCTGGTGCCGACACGGAGGTCGAAGGCGAACCGGGGTCCTCGAAGGTGACAGTGGAAGGCCCGTTCCAAATGCCGCTGGCCCACGTGCCCGTGGCGTTCAGATCGAACTTGAGGTTGCACGATATCGCATCCGGGCCTGCTTCAGGCAATGGAGCAATGTAGACGACCAGGCTGGCCGTGGCGGCATCATCCGGACAAAGGTCCCCCAGAACAGTGTAGGTGTACGTCCCCGGTGGATCGACCGCTGGATCGAAGGTGCCCGAGCTCGCGGTGCCGCCAGGACCGGTCCAGGTACCACCGGGGTCGGGGGAGCCACCCAGGAGCGAGAACAAGTTGACAGGTGCTGCTTCCGGGCATAGGGATGCCGTACCGTTCTCACCAGCGTTGGGCGGAGATTCCACGTTCACGGTGACCGCCGCGGACATGTTCGGACACGGACTTGGCGCCGTCACGGAGTAGGTGTACGTTCCCGCTGGATCCACCCCCGGCGAGAAGATCCCATCGGCCATTCCCATAGGACCGGTCCAGGCGCCGCCTGGGTCCGGTGTGCCACCTAGCGCCGCAAAAAGGTCGATCTCATCCCCGCTGATGCAACTGGCCGCGATGGCATCTTCGCCAGCGTCCAAGGCCTGCACCACAGTAACGGTCACCAGGGAGGTGTCACTGACACAAGGAGGCGGCACCGTGAGGATGTAGTACAAGACATCGCTGGGTTGCATGGAAGGATCAAAGGTCCCTGCGATCGGCATCAGGTCGCCGTCCAACCAGATGCCCCCGGGATCCGGACTGCCTTGAAGCAGGCTGAACAACGCGATAGGTGCGTTGCCGCTGCACAAGGTGATGGCGCCATCCTCGCCCGCATCAGGATCCGTCAACTGGGTGATCAGGACAGTGGCGGACGCACTTGGGCAGGGTGCGGTCCCGGTCACGGTGTATACGTAGGCGCCCGGGGTACTTGAACCAGGTACGAAGGTGCCATCGAAGGGGCTGCTCCCAGGTCCGCTCCACGAACCGCCTTGATCCGCACCACCAAGACTGGGGAACACATCCACCGGATCGCCAGAGATGCAAAGGTTCAGGATCGCATCGCTCCCTGCGAACGGCTCATCCGTGATGTTGATGGTCACGGACGCCAGGTCGTTCGGACACGGATATTGGCCAGCAACCGTGTAGATGAAGATTCCTGCTGAGTTCGTCGCGGGATCGAACGTTTCCGGGACCGGACCGCCACCGCTGTTGGTCCACGTCCCGCCAGCATCCGGTGTACCACCAAGCACATCGGCGAGGGCGATCGCAGCGCCGGTGGCGCACAAGCTGATGGACCCATCGGTACCCGCATCCGGTGGTTGAACCACATCAACGGTGACCGTGGTGCTGGCGCTCGTGCAGGGCGGGGGCACCGTGAGGGTATAGGTATAGATGCCCGCCAGGTGCACGGTCGGATCAAAGGACCCATCGGTCAACGAACTCGGGCCGCTCCAAACACCACCAGCATCAGGCGATCCCTCGATCCAAGTGAAGAGGTCCACCGCATCGTCAGTAGCGCAGATGGTGACGAAGCCCGGGCCACCGGGATCCGGTTCATTCACCACGTTCACCTCGACGAGAGCGGAAGCCGATGGGCAGGGTGCAGCGCCTGTGACCGTGTAGGTGTAAATACCGACGGTCATGGACGCGGGATCGAACGCACCACCGATCACCGGACTGGGACCACTCCAGGTGCCTCCCGGATCAGGGGAACCGCCCAAGGCGGTGACCAGATCGAAAGGTGTGCTCGACGCGCACAATGTGGTGCCCCCGTCCGTGCCGGCGTTCGGTGGCTGGGAAACGTTGATGGTGACCGTGCTCGTGGCATTGGAACAGGGCGGGGGAACACTGATCGTGTAGGTGTACACCCCGGCGTTCATCGTGGCCGGATCGAACTGACCGCCAACGACCGCGCTCGGTCCGCTCCAGGTTCCTCCCATGTCCGGTGTGCCGCCGAGCTGATCGAACAGATCGACGGCGTCGTCGCTTGCGCAAAGGGTGATGCTCCCGGGCGTGCCGGCGTCAGGCGCCGTGGCGACGTTCACCAGCACGTCCGCGCTGCTCGCAGGACAAGGTGCGGTTCCCGCGACCGTGTACGTGTAGGTGCCCGGCGCCATGGTGGCCGGGTTGAAGGAACCTCCGATCACCGCGCTAGGACCGCTCCATGTTCCACCAGCATTCGGTGATCCGCCAAGGGAGGGGAGCAGCGCTGT
>JAKQEI010000170.1 GCA_029573495.1 Bacteroidota bacterium
TCCGCTTCGTCGGCTGGATCCTGGTGCTGCTATTCCCGGTAGCAAGCTGGCTGGGCGACCTGTGGTGGAAAGACCGAAGGCGATACCTGTTCAACGTGCTCCTGCTGATCGCATTGAGCATGTACTTCTTGCAGGACTGGGCCACTCATCCACTTCGGACATTGCTATTGCTAGCTTGCTGCTGGGCCGCGCTGCCTTTGCGCATTCTGATCGACCGTTGGACATTGCATCAGGCTTCCTGAGAGGGCCTACTTTTGCCGCCCTTCCGGCCATGACCCGCACCAGCAGCTTCAACGTGGACCCCGCGCGCCTTGACGGCGTGGTGGACGAGCCGCTGTTCAAGTCGGTGGCGGAAGAAGCCGCGAAGCAGGGCATCCCGGCCTTCGCCATTGGTGGTTATGTGCGCGACCGCTTGATCGGACGCCCGTGCAAGGACATCGACTTCGTGGTGGAAGGTGATGGCATCGCCTTCGCACAAGCGGTCGCCAAACGCCTCAAGGCGGAGCCGGTGCATGTTTTCAAGAACTTCGGCACGGCCATGTTCATGCTCGGCGATGTCCAGGTGGAGTTCGTGGGCGCCCGCAAGGAGAGCTACAGCCGGCACAGCCGCAAGCCCGAGGTGGAGCCGGGCACCATCAAGGACGATCAGGAGCGGCGCGACTTCACCATCAACGCCCTGGCCATCTCGCTCAACGCGGGCAGCCTGGGTGCCCTCGTCGATCCTTTCGGTGGCATCCTGCACCTCGATCAGGGCCTGATCCGCACACCGCTCGATCCGGACATCACCTTCAGCGATGATCCCTTGCGGATGTTGCGCGCGATCCGCTTCGCCAACCAGCTCGGCTTCACCATCGACCCGGTCACCTTCGAGGCCATCCAACGCAACGCCAAGCGGCTGGAGATCATCAGCGCCGAGCGGATCCACACCGAGCTGAACAAGATCATCCTGACACCCAAGCCGAGCACGGGCTTCATCCTGCTGCGCGAGAGCGGCTTGTTGCAGGAGTTCTTCCCCGAGTTCGTGGAACTGAGCGGTGCCGAGGAGAAGCATGGCATGGGCCACAAGGACAACTTCTACCACACCTTGCAGGTGCTCGACAACGTGTGCGAGAAGAGCGATGACCTCTGGTTGCGTTGGGGCGCCATCCTTCATGACATCGCCAAGCCGCGCACCAAGCGCTTCGAACCCGGCCACGGCTGGACCTTCCACGGGCACGAGGACAAGGGCGCGCGGATGGTTCCGGGCATCTTCCGCCGCCTGAAGCTGCCGCTGGACGAGCAGATGAAGTTCGTGCAGAAGCTCGTGGCCCTGCACCTGCGCCCTATCGCGCTCACCAAGGAGGAGGTCACGGACAGCGCGGTGCGTAGGCTGCTATTCGACGCGGGGGACGACATCGACGCGTTGATGATCCTCTGCCGCGCGGACATCACCAGCAAGAACGAGAAGAAGAAGGACCGCTACCTGCGGAACTACGAGCTCGTGATGCAGAAGTTGAAGGACGTGGAGGAGAAGGACCGCGTGCGCAACTTCCAACCGCCCATCACCGGGGAGGACATCATGCGCGCCTTCGCCATCCAACCCTGCAAGCTCATCGGTGACATCAAGACGGTGATCAAGGACGCCATCCTCGACGGCGACATCCACAACGACCGGGCAGAAGCCTGGGAACTGATGAAGAGCGAGGGCGCGAAGCTGGGCCTTGCCCTGCAACCCGGTGCCGAGCACCCCATCGGTTAGCCTTCAGTCGACCACGAGCTTGCCACGTTGAGCCGGCATGCCTTCCCGGTCCAGGATCCAGAGGTAGGTGCCAGCCGACATACCCGCGCGTTCGATCGGATGGATGGGACCACCAACACGCTCGTCACGTACCAGACGTCCCACGGGATCCACCAGACGGAATCGAGTTCCACCAAGCTCCCCCGAGATCCGAAGTTCAGCGCGTTCACACATCGGAATCGGCACGATGCGAACCTCATCGGATGCACCGTTGTTCGCCGGCATGCGGGTTGAAATGGCCGCTGGACAGGCATCCAGCACCCATTGGGCCGTGACCCCCTCGCCGGCATCCAGCAAGGCTTGAAGGGCATCACCGGACGACACATCATCCTTCAGGAACCGGTCGAGCCAATGCAAGGTGTACAGGTGCGTGATGGCCTGCTGTCCTTCGCGACCAAGGCTTCCACCGCCACCACAGGTGAGTTCTCCGAAGGAACAGTTGAAGTTGCTGTTGGCGAAGTTGCAATGCCCGCCACCTGTGATCTCCACGTAGGCCTTGCAGCCCGCCGGAGCGGCCCCGTACATCGGCAGCTGGTTCTCATCAGGTGGCGTCACACAATCCTGACTGCCCGCCAAGATCAACAGGGGTGCGTTCACCGCCGTGGCGGCGGCGATCGCGGAGGGGTTGGTCTCCGCAGGAGCGAAACAGACCACGGCATTGATGGGACCTGGACCGGAAGCCCCGAGCAAGGCCGCACCACCGCCCATGGAATGTCCCATCAG
>JAKQEI010000213.1 GCA_029573495.1 Bacteroidota bacterium
CTCGAGACAACGATACCGGTCGAAATAGGCGCACCACTGGCCTATGCTGTGGACATCACGGAAGCCTGCAATGCCGTCAACGGCGCCATTGGGGTGGAGCATACCGGCGGCGGTGTAGCACCGATCTCGTTCGCGTTGGAAGGCCAACCGATGATCGATGGTTCGGCAACTGGTCTGGGCTTGGGCACCTATACGCTCACCGTTTCGGACGCCGCCGGTTGTGTGATCGAGGAGGAGGTCACCGTTCCGAACCATGCCCTGTTCCTGCAGATCGACCCACAACAGGACAGTCTGTCCTGCGCCACCCCGACCGTCACCATCCAAGGGATAAACGTTCAGCCCTTCCAGGAGGTCAGTTATGCATGGTCAGGAGTAACGGAGGAGGGGCCGATCCCGAACCTGAGCACCTCGGCCGAGCCGGTGGTGGGCCAGACCGGGACCTACACGCTGGTCGTGACGCATGGGGGTAGCGGTTGTAGCGCATCGGCCTCTGTTCAGATACACCCCTCCGATACCCCGGACCTCGACCTGGGCACCATCGTCCTGCCCAACGTCATTTCCCCGAACGGCGACGGCCAGAACGACCTCTGGCGGCCGTTCTCACTGGAGGATCCGGATCGGGACATCACCACGCTCTTCGATGACTACTCGTTGACGATAATGAACCGTTGGGGCCAGGTGGTGCACGAAGGTAGCAGCTCGCGCTCCTGGGGTGCCCGGGATGCGGCGGCAGGCACGTACTATTACGAGATCTCCTACCGCGCCGAATGTGGTGCGGTGGTGGATGGCACCTTCACCGGAAGCATCACGGTCCTTCGATAAGCGTTGTTCCCCATCCTCATTCGGGCCGATCTTCGCACCGTATGAAGGCGCTTTTACCGGCACTATGGTTGTTGTGCTTCACTGCACACGACTTCTTCGTCTCCATCCTCACCATCCGACACTCGCCCTCGACAGAGACCTTGGACCTCACCTGGCGGATGACCGCGCATGACATCGAGCACGCGTTGGAGAACGTGGCCCTCCTGAAGCTCGGTTCCGCACATGAACATCCGAAGGCCGATAGCATCCTGAACGCATACTTCAAGGAGCACTTGGTGCTTATGCAGGACCAGCAGCTCAAATGGAGGTGGATCGGCAAGGAACTCGACGGAGAGACACTCTATTGTTATCTGCAAGTGGACCGCATCGCCTCTCCGAACAACCTGTTGGTGAAGAACACCCTGTTGCAGGACCTCTACTACGAGCAGCAGAACCTGGTGCATGTGGAGGGAGAGGGTCGACCCATCCGGTCACACACATTCATCATCGGCAGTGGCCCACACACCTTCATCTGGTGAAGGAACGCACGACGTCCGTCCGTATCATCGGCCTGGGCCTGCTCGGCATCACGGCCTGTGGCGCTCCCGATCCATCGGCGGAGGTCGCCTCGGACACCACACGCGAACATGAGGCGGCCGTGCCCTCATTCACGATGCAGGTCCACTTCCACAGCACATCCACGGACACCAGCGGCATGGAAGCCGACCTACGGATCATTGAGCGCAAGCTGGGCAGGTTGGACGCCGGTATCCGCAACGAACTGACCATTGCTCAGGTCCGCTACTACTCATTCACCGACAGCACTTGCACGGTGGTGGACACCAGCCAGCTTTGGAGCGGTGCCTTGGTGGTGCACAGCTGCATCGTCGAGGAAGTGCGGGCTCTATTCGAGGAACTGGAACGCGACACCTTCCCGGTCGCCAAAGTCGTCCCCATCAACCGGTACGGCCTCAACGCGGATTCCACCGGTTGGAACGATGCGGCTTCCATGGAGGACAACAATACGAGCGCCTTCAACTACCGTTCGAAACCCACATCGACCGAGGCTTCAAAGCACGCGCAAGGCATCGCCATCGACATCAACCCACGCCTGAATCCCATGGTGCGCGTCGATGAGGCAGGCACCGTCGTGGAACCGTCCAATGGGCAATACCGACCGGGAACGCCAGGGACCTTGGATCGCGCGTTCACCACGCACTACCTTGCCGGCCGGGGCTGGTCCTGGGGAGGTCGCTGGCCCAGACCACAGGACCACCAGCACATCGAGAAGAGCCGGGGAAGCTGTCCGCACATGCGTTTCACTCTGGAGTGATCGGAACGGGAAGGCCGTTCCGCAACCAGGCTTCCGATCAGGTGAACGCGAGTCCGGTTGAACGTCTCCTCAACAGGTCGTCACTGGAACGGCTATCGGCCAACCACTGCACACCGGATAAGCAACGTTTCGCGTTCACGCGTTGTCTTCGGACCAATAACGGGGGCAACGATCGATCAACATGCATCCTACACCTGTTCCATGCGTTACACCATTGCGCTAACCACGCTACTCGTCGTCACTCAGCACGTTCGACCACAAACCTGCTCCTGGGCCTTCGGCATTGGAAGCACCAACAACACCACCCGGATGGAACAGGTGCGTTCCTATGATGTAGAGCAGGTGGTGGTGTGTGGCGCCTTCGCAGCACCCACGCTCGTACTCGGCACCCATACGCTGACCAATGGCGGACAGGAAGATGGTTTCGTGGCTATTGCCGATGCCGATGGCAGCTACCTCTGGGCCACACACTTCGGAGGTTCCAACAACGAAGTCGTGACCGACGTGGCCGCGAACTCCGCAGGAGAGATCGTGGTCGTCGGGAACTTCAGGAGCCTCTTCCTACCGGTGGGCCCCACCACCTTGTCCAACACCGGCGAATCCGATGTCTTCGTGGCCAAGTTCAATGCGGACCACAGCCTCGCTTGGGCCCACGCGATCGGCGGCAGCGAAATCGATGAAGCCACCGCTGTCCGCGTGGATGCAACAGGGGCCATCCTCGTCAGTGGCCAGCGCATCAACAAATTCACCCTGCAGACCATCCACCTCTTCGTCCGGAAGTACGCCCCCGAGGGAGACTTGCTCTGGGAGCGCACGGGGGATCTGCAGAATGGAGCGGCCAATGCTTCGGCCCTCGCCATCGATGCGCAGCAGAACGTCTACCTCAGCGGCTGGATGTACGGTACCATGACCTTTGCCAACACCACCCTTATCGATGACCAGGGTTATTCGGCCTTCGTGGTGAAGCACGACGCGGAGGGAAACCTCGTGGACACCTTCATCAGCAATGATCATGGCGAGTTCACGGGTATGGCCATCCAGGATGACAATGTCTACCTCTGTGGTCGCGAGGTGAACTTCGGCATTGGCTGGGGCTGGCCCTTGGGCGATTCCAAAGTTTATATGCTCAAACTCGATGAAGAGCTCAACACCATCTGGAGCCACGACTTCGGAGGCGGTACACCCAACTTCAGCCTGGACCGTGCTGAGAGCATCGATGTGGATGCGCAGGGCAATGCCTATGTGACCGGGAGCTTCTTCAGCGACAGCCTGTTCTTCGCGGACGACACGTTGATCAACCCCTACAACGCACCGTATTACTACCCGCAGATCTTCACGGCCAAGTACACTGCGGATGGACAGGAAGCCTGGGCGCTGGCCGCTGGGGGCATCCACACCGACGAAGCCACGAGCATCGCTGTGATGAACGAGGATCAGTTCTACCTCGTCGGCAACTTCGAATCCGACCCTTCCATCTTCGGAACGCACCTGCTTTCCAACGACAGCCAACTCGATTCCATCTACGTTCACCTGTTCCCAGCCCGGTATGGCCGCCGCGCCATGGGATTCCTTGCGCGTTTCGAAGGAGACCAGACAACAGGTACCGACGAACGCTCAACAACAGG
>JAKQEI010000218.1 GCA_029573495.1 Bacteroidota bacterium
TGCCCACGGCTGGTTTCCTGGGGCAGGGGAGGGGTTGCGCTCCGTTGACCGTGGCCTTCACCAATACCAGCCTGCAGGGGGTGAGCTACCAGTGGAGCTTCGGGGACGGAGGGACGAGCACAGCGGATAACCCGACGTACGTCTTCAACGTAGCAGGGGTCTATTCCGTCACCTTGACCGCCGTGGGCCCCGGAGGAACAACCAATACCTACACCAAGGTCGATTCCGTGGTGGTGCATCCGCGCGCCATGGCCTTCTTCACCTTGCAGCCCACCGAGGTGGCGGTGCCCTCGCAGCCGGTCTTCACCTACAACCTCTCGAGCAACGCCTCATTGTACACCTGGGACTTCGGTGACGGGACGAGTTCCGCGGAACAGAACCCGGTTCACTATTACCAGGCGGTGGGCACCTACGATGTGGGGCTGATCGCGAACAACGCGTTCAACTGCCCGGACACCTTCCTGTTGGAGCAGCTCGTGACGGCAACAGCGGCCGGGGAGATCCAATTCCCGAACGCATTCACACCAAGCAGCAGTGGGCCGTCGGACGGGGTCTACGATCCGCGCGGTTTCACGAACGACCACTTCTTCCCCTTGTATGAAGGGGTGGAGGATTACAAGCTGGAGATCTTCAACCGTTGGGGCGAATTGTTGTTCGTGACCGAGGATGTGAGGATCGGCTGGGATGGCTACTACCGTGGCCAGCTCAGCAAGCAGGATGTCTATGTCTGGAAAGCCTTCGCCAGGTTCAGTGATGGTCGCGAGACCACGTTGAAGGGCGATGTCACTCTACTCCGTTGAACCATGCAACGTCACTTCTCTTCCGCCCTCATCCTCTTCCTGAGCACCGCTGCCTTCGGCCAGCAAGGCTACAAGAAGATCCATTTCCAGATGCTCGACCAGGCCAAGACCATGCTGGTCAACGAGGATTATGAGGAAGCTGCCAAGATCTACAAGCGGCTCCTGCCGGTCGATCCGCTCTTCGCCGAGGTGCAGCATGACATGGGTCTGTGTTATGCGAACATCCCGAAGCAGAAGGACAAGGCCGTGGAGTACTTCGAGCGGGGCGTGGAAGGCGACCACATCGAATCCTACTACCAGCTTGCGCTTGCCCGGCACCGCCAGCAACGCTTCGATGAAGCGCTAGCGCTGTTCGACAAGTATCGTGAGAAACATGGCCGCATCGTGGCGGACAAGGAGGTTGAGCGCCGCAAGGCGATGTCCTTGAGCGCCAAGGAGCTCACCGCTGCGCCGATCGAACTCGAGATCCGGAACATGGGTCCGATGGTCAATTCCGCGGCCCACGACTACTGTCCGTTGGTCACGGCCGATGGCAATACCATGTACTTCACCTCGCGTCGCGAAGGGACCACGGGCAATTTGAAGGATCCCTATGGACAATGGTTCGAGGATATCTACATGGCCGCTCGGATCGATGAGATATGGACCAATGCCGTGAACGTTGGAGGTCCTTTGAACACCCTGGTGCATGATGCCACGGTGGGTCTGAGCCCCGATGGCAGCTCCATGATCATCTACCGCACCCAGCAGAACCTGGTCAGCGGCGACCTGTATGAGGCGCGGATGCATGCCCGTAAATGGCAGCAACCGGAGCTGATGACGCCGATGATCAATTCCGACAGCCATGAACCGAGCGCCAGCATCGCTCCGGGCGGTGATGAGATCTATTTCACCAGTGATCGTCCCGGAGGCTTCGGTGGTCGTGACCTCTACCGGATCAGACGCCTGCCGAACGGCCAGTGGAGCAAGCCGCTGAACCTGGGCCCGAACGTGAACACCCCGTTCGACGAGGATGCGCCCTTCATGCACAGCGACGGGACCACGCTCTTCTTCTCGAGCAATGGGCACAACACGATGGGTGGCTTCGACATCTTCAAGACCGTCCTCACGGATTACGACATGAACGGTTGGGCCGTGCCCGAGAACATGGGTTATCCGCTGAACACGGTGAACGATGACATCTACTTCTGCCTCAGTGTCGATGGTCGCACGGGTTACTTCAGCAGCGAACGCGCCGAAGGGCTCGGGATGCAGGACATCTATCAGGTGACCTTCCCGAACACCCAGTTGGACCACATGGTGGTGCATGGGGTGGTGGCCGATGCGAGCGAGGACCCCATCAAGGCCAGGATCATCCTGAGCGATGCCACGGGAGAGGAGATCGTAGGGGTGTACAATACCAACGCCAACACGGGTCGTTTCCTGATGATCCTGAAGCCGCTTCAGGAGTACCGCATGAGCGTGGAGGCCGCTGGTTTCCTGCCTCGGTCAAGCGCGATCAAAGCCATCGCACAGGACGGTTCCCGTGAGATGAGCCTCGACATCACCCTGGACCCCGTCCATGCGATCGAGGGTCTGACAAGGAATGAGGAATAGGTATGCCGCATCGGCGCTGGTCGGCTGGATGTTCGTGTCGCGGATCGCGGCACAGGACGCCCAGCTGACGCAGTTCTACGCGACACCGACCTACGTGAACCCGGCCTTCGCGGGCACGGGCCTGCAGACGCGGTTCGGCCTCGTGGCCCGGGACCAATGGCCGGCCATCCCCGGCGCCTTCGTCACGGCCAACTTCGCCATCGACCATAACCTGAGCGGCATGAACAGCGGCCTGGGCCTCATGGTGCATCACGATCGGGCCGGTTCGGGGGCCTTGCGCTATTCCAGTGTGACGGGTCAATACGCATATGAGCTGCAGCTCAAGCGGAAGGTCTTCCTGCGTCCGGCCATCCAGGTCGGCTGGGTGCAGCATGCGGTGGACTACTCGCGCCTTGTCTTTGGCGACCAGCTCGCGCGTGGTGGTACGGTCGGCACGTATGAGATCATGGATGGTACGAGCGTTGGCTATGCGGACATCGGTTCGGGCCTGTTGTTCTTCACGCCCAAGTTGTGGTTGGGAGCGGCATTGCATCACATGAACAAGCCGAACCAGTCGCTGCTGCTGAACGAAGCTCAGGTGCCCATGAAGTTCAGCATGCACGGGGGCTATCGGATCACCATCCGCACCCCGGTGATCCGGAAGAACCCGGAGAGCTTCGTGTTCGCATTCAACTACAAGGCCCAACAGAAGTTCGACCAGCTGGACCTGGGCATGTACTTCGAGCGAGAACCGATCTTCTTCGGTCTGTGGTACCGGGGCCTCCCTTTGTTCAAGCGCTATGCGCCAGGCTACGCGAACAACGATGCGGTGGCCCTGCTCGTGGGTACGATCATCGAGGACATGCGCATCGGATACAGTTACGATGTCACCATCTCGCGGCTTGCAGCGCACTCGGATGGAGCGCATGAGATCACCATCGGCTACGAGATCGCCTCGAGGCACCGGAAGCGCGCGGCCAGCAAGCGCCGCATCGTGCCTTGCGCCAAGTTCTAGTCCGCGCGTTCGCTCAACTCCAGCCACCGGTCCGTCATGCGGTCCAGTTCCGTGATCGTGCGTTCCAGCTCGATGGAATGCTCCATCATCTTGTGATGGTCGGTCCCACCCACGGCCATGACCGCTAGCAGCTCCTCCTTGCGTGCCTCCATCTTCGGCATCTCCTTGTCGATGCGCTGCAGCTCCAGGCGCTCGGCGTAGGTGAGCTTCTTCCGGGCCGCTGTGTTCCGGTCAGTCGCCGCGAGGCCGGGTGAGGTCCCTCGATCAACCTCCGTCGCCAACTCCTTCCTTGGCTTCGTCCGCAGCGCCTCCTCCTTCTGCTTATCCCGAAGTTCGGTGTAGCTGCCCACCCATTCCTTCACCTTTCCTTCCCCCTCGAACACCAGCAGCTTCGTGCAGAGCTTGTCCATGAAGAAGCGGTCGTGGCTCACGATCAGCAGGCACACATCGAGGTCAACGAGGAACTGTTCCAGGGCGTTGAGCGTCGGGATGTCCAGGTCGTTCGTGGGTTCATCCAGGATGAGGACATTGGGGTTCCGCATCAGCACGGTGCATAGGTAGAGCCGTCGCTTCTCACCACCGCTCAACGTACTGACGTACTGGAACTGCTTCTCCTTGTCGAACAGGAACCTTTCAAGGAGTGCGGACGCCGTCAGCGTCTTCCCCTTGTTCAAGGGGATCACTTCGGCGATATCGCGCACCACCTCGATGATGCGTTTGTCCTCGCTCAGCTGCAGGCCTTGCTGGTCGAAGGTGCCGAGGATGACGGTATCACCGATGCTCACGGTGCCTTGGTCCGGCTTCATCCGGCCAACGAGCAGGTCGATGAAGGTGCTCTTGCCGATGCCGTTCGGCCCCACGATGCCGATACGGTCGCCGCGCTTGAGGGAATAACTGAAGTGCGCGACGATGGGTCTGTAGGTTTCCGGCTTCTCCCTGCTACCGAAGCTCTTCGTGAGGTTGCGTGCCTCGATCACTTTGCCTCCCAGGCGCTCCGTCTTCACGTCGATCCGCACCTCGTCACGATCGAACTTGCGGGTTGCCTGTGCCTTGATGTCATCGAACTTGTCCAGTCGGCTCTTGCTCTTGGTGCCTCGTGCCCGGGGCATCTTGCGCACCCACTCCAACTCGCTGCGCATCAGTCCGCGTAAATGCTGCTGGGTGGCATCGCGGACCTCGTCCAGCATCGCCTTCTTCTCCACGTAGTAGCTGTAGTTCCCTTTGAAGCGCGTGAATTCCCCGAACTCCATCTCGATGATCTCGTCGCACACGTTGTCCAGGAAGTACCGGTCGTGCGTGACGAGCAGCAGCGTCATGCTCGGCGTGTTCAGTTCCTCCTCCAGCTGCTCGATCATGTTCAGGTCGAGGTGGTTGGTGGGCTCGTCGAGGATGAGCACGTCAGGTTTGTTGATGAGCACCTTGGCCATGGCGAGACGTTTCTGCTGGCCACCGCTCAGGGTGTTCACGGGCTGCTCCATATCGCGCAGGCCGAAGCGGTGTAACAGCTGCTTCACCCGCGCCTCATGGTCCCAGGCATTCAACTCGGTCATGCGGTCCACCACCTGCTGCATGGTGCGCTCGTCGGCTTGGCGTGCCACGGCGTGTTCATAGGCGCGTACCGCGTTGGTCACCGGTTCGTCCTGGTCCAGCATCTCATCCACGAGGGTGTGGGCACCGGTCATCTCCACGTTCTGGTCCAGGTAACCGATGCGCAGACCCTTGTTGAAGGTCACGGTGCCTTCATCGGGCGATTCGATGCCGGCGATGCACTTCAGGAGCGTGCTTTTGCCAGTGCCGTTGCGGGCCACGATAGCGGTCTTCTGGCCTTTTTCCAGGCCGAAGGACACCTCCTTGAAGAGTTGGCGTGGGCCGTAGCGCTTGGCGAGGCGCTCGACGGAGAGGCAGTTCATCGGGGCGCGAAAGTAGGGAAGTCGCCACCGGCGTAGCTCAATGCTCCTCCTCCATCATCGCCGCGCGTTGCGTCAGCTCGTGGTAACAGAGCACATCGTCGGCGAAGCAGTGGATCACCATGCTCTTGCGGCTGGCGTTAGGCGTTGTCATCTTCTTGCCACCATGCAGGAGGTTGGCATGCCAGAGTAGTACATCGCCTGGCTGGGCCAGCAGTTCCTTTCGTTCGAAATGGCCTTCTTCAATGGAACGTTCGACCGCCTGCTCGTAGCGCAGGTAGGCGTCCTCACCGATCATAAAGCGGTTCCCGCCGTGATCGTACTGGCCGTTGAGCAGGTAGGGCAGCTTGTGACTCCCGGGGTGGTAGACGAGTGGTCCGTTGTCCGGGGTGATCTCCTCCAGGGCTATCCACGCGGCGGCCATGTACCCGAGCGGATAGGTGGTCATGTGGATGCTGTCGCTATGCGCCGCCTGCTCACTTCCAGTGAGGAAGTTGATGCTCTGGAACACCTTCATCCTCTTTCCAAGAAGGAAGTCCATCACGTCAAGGATGCGACGGTCATGCACGTACTTCCTCAAGAGCTCACTATGGTGGAAGGCGAACATGATCTTGCGGCCGGTGAAGTTGAAGTCGACCACCTTCTCGCGGATCAGTCGGTCGACCTCTCCGTTGATCTCCGCCACTTCCCTGGTCGAGAACAGTCCGCGTAGGATCACGTAGCCATTGCGCGGCCAGGCGAGTATGGCCTCCTGCGTGCTGGCTTGGAAGCGCTGTAGACCGGGGTGCGCGGCAAGTTGAGCCACACCCGCCTCGGTATCCAGCCAGGGGAGGTCCGTCGTTCGGGTCTCGGGAAGGTCCGTGCTGCTGATGGGCAGGAGCACACTGCGTTGGATGCCGTACTTCCGGTACATGCGCTGAGCATGGGCGAGCTTCTTCCGGTTGAAGAGGTTCAGCACCACATAGTTCGCCTTGATCTTGCGGAGCGTGCCGTAGTAGCGATCAAGCCATTTGCGCATTGCGGAGGTTCTTGGTGCGAAGGTAGCTGTGGTGTCCACTTGGAACTTCGAGTTGTGCGAGGTGCCTGCCTACCTTGTCCGCATGTTCGAACGGACCATCCGGCGCCTGCTGCCATACGCGATGGGGCTGATGGTCGGATGTGCCACGAGCCGGCACCGTGAACCACCCCCATCGATGACAACGGTCTATGTCGTTCGCCACGCGGAGAAGGCGGGCACCGATCACGATACACCGCTATCGCCTGCCGGGTTCGCCCGGGCCGAAGCGCTTGCGGTCACACTGGCGGACGCCGGAGTGGACATGGTCTTCGCCACCAGTTTGCAACGTACCCAGCAGACGGTGCGCCCCTTGGCCGAGCGCATCGGTGTACCCGTGCGGATCGTGGAACCCCTGGCGATCGACAGCCTGTTGGGGCTCATCCGCACCGAAGGCAAGGGGCATGTGATCCTGGTCGCAGGGCACAATAACACCGTGCCACGTATCGCCCAGGGACTGACGGGGCAGGCCGTTGACGGGATACCCGAGCACGTCTTCGATCGTCTCTATCGCGTGGATCTTCCAGCGATCGGTGAGGCTACGCTCAAACTCCTTCCGTACGGCGAACCGACACCATAGTCGCTCAGGGTGCCTTCTCTTCCTTGAGCAACTTCGCGATATCTCCGATCAACCGGTCCACGTCGACGGTGGAGGTGCCGTCGTAGAAGCCTCTGATGCGGCGTTGCCGATCCACGAGCACGAAGTTCTCAGTATGCACGAAGTCGTCCGGACCACCATCGCCCTCGTCCATCGCCGCGAAGTAGCTCTTGCGTGCCAGCGCGTATATCTGCCGACGGTCACCGGTGAGGAAGCGCCACCGGTCGGGGTCGGCATGATGCAGTTCCGCGTACGCCGCCAATACGGGCACTGAATCCATCTCCGGTGTCACCGAATGGGAGAGGAGGAGGAGCCTGTCCTCGTCCTTGTAGGCTTCCTGCACGCGTTCGAGCTGGTTCGTCATCTTCGGGCAGATCGTGGCGCAGGTGGTGAAGAAGAAGTCCGCTACGATGATCCGGTCCTTCACGTCCGCCATGGTGAAGTGCCCTCCGAACTGATCGATCAGGTCGAAGTCAGCGATGTGGTGCTCCCCCTTCCGTCCTTTCACCGCCGGGTCGACCAGGCGGGGATCGAGCTGGTTCGGATGGTAGACCGGGAGCTGGTCAGAGGGCTTCAACAGGACATAGCCCACGCCGATGGCAACCGCCGCGATCAACAGGAAGAGACCAATGCGAAGGGTGAAGGAGCGGCCGGCCATCTTCAGAGCTTGTACAGTTTGATGCCGTAGTCGATGGATAGGATGAAGCGGTACTCGGGAGCGTAGACCATCCGTTCGCGATCATGCACGATGCTCACCCCGATCCCATGCGCCTTGCCGATATCATACTCCGTGCCCAGCTTGTAGCGGGTGCCGAAATACGTGAGTCCCTGGTAGCCCGCCCAGGTGAAGAATTCCACACTGAACTCAGGGTCGAATTTCCAGTCACCGAGGTTGTACTTGGCGAGCACCTTGTGCCGGAAGACCTCGCGCACGTCGCCGAAGTCCCGGAAGTTGTGCTGATAGGTCATTCGGTAGGCGATGCTCGCGCGACCCAGATCGGTCTCGTACTGGAACTTACCGCCCAGTCGCTGGCGATCTTCGTCCGCAGTACGGATGGCATACCGGAACTCGCTGCCCACGGTGATATGGTCGCTCACCTTGTAATCCGCACCGAGGTCGAAATAGTACTGACGACCGGCGAAAAAGCTGTCCGCCGACCGGTAACCGATCTCCCCCGTGGTCTTGATCCGCTTGACCGTGCCCTTCCCGAGCCAGTCGGTCAGGAAGGTGGGACGTCCCTGCAAGCCCACGCTGGTCCACAACTCCTGCCGGATCGAGGGTCGTGCGGCATCCTGGGCACGCATGACGAAGGACAGCGTGAAGAGGGCCAGGAAGATGGCTATGCGGAGCGCGGAAGGGCTCAAGGTATCTTGTCGATGATCAGGTCCCCGATCTCCACCACGCCTTTGCGGTCGTCGATGGTGACGTTGATGGGCACGGCCGCCTTGCCGCTCTCGGTCGTGTAGGAATCGCCGACGGCGTAGATGGTGTAGGTGCCCTTGCGCAACCAGCGGAACCGGAACTCCCCGTTCGGTCCGGAGTCCACATTATCATCCGGGAACTGGCCTTCGGAGCCATCGCCGTAGACGATGTACACGTTGTCACCGACGACGGGATAGGGTCCCGCGGCGACGACACCCGAGACGAAGACCTGTCTTTCCAACAACCGCCCACGGATCTCGGCCTTGCCTCCTTCGCCGGCCTCCTTCTTGCAACCGATCATCACGATGCACAGGGTGACGATCCAAAGCGCCTGCTTCATGTTCACGTTACGTTAAGCGTGCGCTAAAGTAGCGTGCGGGACCCGGAGCTTCAGGCGTATATGTGTTCCACCTGCGCCGCATACTTGGCGAGGATGGGTTTCCTGCGCAACTTCAGGGAGGGTGTGAGCTCCCCACCGTCGATGGTGAGTTCGGCAGGTAGGAGTTCGATCCGTTTCACCTGTTCCCAATGGCCAAGGCCCGCGTTCACCTTCTGCACTTCGGCGAAGATGCGGTCAACGATGCGCTTGTCGCCGATGATCTGCTGGGGGCTCTCGTAGGGGATGTTCTTGAGCGCGCAGTAGTCCTTCAGGAAGCTGAAGCTCGGGACGATCAAGGCCGCGGGGAACTTCCGGTTCTCCCCGATCACCACGGCTTGTTCGATGAAGCGTGAGGCCTTCAACTGGTTCTCGATGGGCTGCGGTGCCACGTACTTGCCTCCGCTGGTCTTGAACATCTCCTTCTTGCGATCGGTGATGTACAGGAAGCCTTCGCGCAGCTCGCCGATGTCGCCGGTATGGAACCAACCCTCTTCGGACAGTACCTCGCGCGTCAGCTCAGGCTCCTTGTAATAGCCCATCATCACGTTGGGCCCCTTGATCAGGATCTCACCATCCTCAGCGATGCGGACCTGGACATCCTTGATCGGACGACCCACGGAACCGAACCGAAGACCATCGTTGCGGGCGTCGTTCACGCTGACCACGGGACTGGTCTCCGTGAGGCCATAACCTTCCATGAGCGGAACCCCGGCCGCGTTGAAGATGCGTGCGAGCCTGGGTTGCAGGGCGGCGCTCCCACTGGCCACGCACTTCACCCGGCCGCCCAACGCCTCGCGCCACTTGCTGAAGACCAGCTTGCGGGCGATGGCGAGCTGGAGGTCGTACCATGCACTGCGCCCGTGCACCTCGTACCGCTCTCCCAGATCGAGCGACCAGAAGAAGAGCTTGCGCTTGACACCGGTGAGCGCCTCCCCCTTGGTCAGGATGGCGTCATAGATCTTCTCAAGCAGGCGGGGTACGGCGGTGAAGACCTCGGGCTGTGCTTCCTTGATGCGTGCGCCCAGTTCTTCCAGCGTCTCCTGGAAACGCACCTGCATGCCTGCCCGCTGGTACAGGTACATCAACATGCGCTCATAGATGTGGCAAAGTGGCAGGAAGCTGATCGCGTGTGCTCCGCGTTCCACCGGCAGCCGCTCCGCGCTCGATTCCACGTTGCTCAGGATGTTCCCATGGGACAGCATCACGCCCTTGGGCTTCCCGGTGGTACCGCTCGTATAGATGATGGTGGCCAGGTCCTCGTTCCTCACCGCGGCTTTGCAACGCTCGAGCTCCGGTGCGTGCCCGGTCCCGCGACCGAGCAGGTCCTTCCAGTGTGCGGCACCATCGATCCGGTCGAACGTGAACAGATGGCCAAGGGAGGGTACACTGGCCTGCGCCATACGCGCCTTGCTGAGGAGGTCCGCGTTGCTGATGAAGAAGACCTTGCTCTCGGAGTGGTTCAGGATGTAAGCGTAGTCATCGGCGCTCATCGTGGGATAGATGGGGATGCCGATGGCACCTATCCTGAGGACGGCCTGGTCCACGAGCGCCCATTCGGCCCGATTGCCGCTGGCCAGGGCCACCTTGTCGCCAGGACGTATGCCGAGGTCCATGAGGCCCAGCGCCAGCTGTTCCGCCGTGGTGATGAACTCCTGGGTGCTATATGAACGGAGCTTGCCCTCCTCCAGAGAGGCCACGCAGGTCTCCTGCGGGAACCGGGCGAGCTGTAGATCGGCGATGTCGAACAGACGGGTGACCTGCATGGTGCACAAGATAGCAGTGGATCATATGGCCGAACGCAGGGCTGGGGACCGCGAAAGAGGAGGGGGTCCTGCCCGACCGGGCGGTCACTCCAGGCTTCCGTCGAACTCCACGGTCACGACCCGCACTTGATTGCCGCTCTTGAAGATGAACTTCTCCTTGAAGTGTGACTTCCGCTCCTGGTCCATGTAATAGATCTTCTCCACCCGGCGGTTGTCCTTCTGGCCGTCCATCTTCAGGTCGATCTCGAAGATGGCGTTCACCGCGCTGCTCTTCACGCTGCTACGTCGCACGTTCTGGGTGCTCACCTTCACTTTGGAGCGGAGCTCGATGTCGTTCGCAGCGTAAACGATCACACGGTCCGTGCCTTCAGCCCCGCGGATCTCTGCCATCGCATCCTGGCCCTGGGTCACCTGTTCCTTTTCGGTGATGGTGACGTTGGTGATCCGGTAGATGGTCTGTGCCGGGGAGGTCAGGGAAACGCCCAGTATGGCCGAGAGGAGGAGGGTGCGTATCATGTTTGGTCCTTTATTTGCGAGCCATCGCCAAGATACGTGCCAAGAACACCAACACCATTGACAGATGAACGTGAACTTCCGCTCCCTTGCCCTCACGGCCGCTCTCCCGCTCGCGCTCTTGCTGGGCTACAGCTTCCGCCCGACCCCCGTGACCGAGGCGTATACCTACCGTCAGTTCAGTACCATTGAAAGTGTGGTGCCCGGCGGTCTTGGCCGCTCACGAGTGATCATCAGTGATCAGGGTGATCAGGAGGTCGGCAAGGACCTGATGAACTTCTACAGCATGGTCGGGATCAACTTCAAGAACATCGCCAACAACGACCGGATGATCGTTGATCAGATCAACACGTTCACAGCGGAAGGCTGGGAGCTGCATACCGTGACGACAGGCGTGAACAGCGCGGCCGAAGGGAAGGGCGGTACGGGCATCTTCATCACCCGTTACTTGTTCCGGAAGCCGGTGTGATCAGAACCTTACAGGTACGAAGAGCTCCGGGATCATTCGCGGGGCTCTGTCATTAGGTCGGAGTCGTCCTGTACCTGGTCCTATTCAGAAGGAGGCACCGGGAGCGCCGCTGGCGTGGTCGATCGGTAGGGAGTTCAATAGACTCCGTTCCCAACCCCTCGTGACCGCTCGCTGCCAGCGCTCCCGGATACGTTCACCCTTCCAGAGCCGGTGACGATGCTCTCCACCGCAGAGGCACTGTTCACTTCCGCATCCCCCGATCCGGTGATCCTGACCTTCGCCGTGGAGGCTTTGAATTCACCGGCATCGACATCACCTGAACCGATCAATCCGATGTCGATGCTCTCCGTTCGACCCGTAACGCGTATGTCTCCGCTCCCCGCCAGTGCGATGATGGTGCGGCCCGACACGTCAACATTCCCGCAGAACACGTCGCCCGAGCCGCTCACCTCGATGCTGAGCGCATTCGCCTTTTCCGGTCCATCCACGAGCACATCACCCGATCCCTTCAATACCAGCACAAGGTGGTCGGCTCTCTCGAACCTTCCCGACCGGATGCTTCCCGATCCGAGTACTTCGAGTTTCTCGACCTGGGGCATCCGGACAGTGATGTCCAATGCACCGCATCCACCTCCATCGGCTCCGCGCTTCGCGTTGCCCAGATCAAGGTTCAGGATCCCTTTTTCAACGCTCACCTTGAGTCGCTCCACCATGGCGGGGTCACCCGTGGCGATCACCGCGTGTTCTCCCTGGCTCACGGTAACGCTCAGCGAGCTGCGCAACGCCAGTCCATTGAAACCCTTGACATCAAAGCTCCGCTCAACGATACTGGGAGTGAACACAACGGCCGGATCCATGGTGTGCAGCGAAGCCAGCGGTTCTGCCGGGATCGCTGGCTCTGCGGGTGGTGCTCCGGGGTAGGGCTGTGCCCCAGGGTCGGGTGCGGCACCTTCATATGGCACCGGTTCGATCGCGGCAGGTTCCTTCTCCTCCTCAGGCAGGACCATGCAGGCCATCGCTTCAGGTTCCTGACGCGGTTCGGGCAGTTTGGGGCCCTTGCTCTCCGGCATGGTGAGCACAACGGCCGGCTCGATCAGGGTCTCTGGCGCGGCGGTCTCCACCAATTCGACCCGAACCGGTTCCGGCATGTCCGCATGAGCGGGTTCAACAGGTGGTGCGGCGGATTGGATCAGGTAGGCACTGGTTCCCACGATGATGCTTCCGGTGGTTGTCATGAGGATGGAATTGAGGTTGAACTTGATCAGGCTTGCGAGCCACGCGGTGATGCCCACAGCCAAGGGGAAGGCGGCCACCATGAGCTTCACCTGGTCGACGCTCACCTCGGGTGGCAGCTCCCGCAGGGCGCTCAACACGTTCTCGCTGTCGTCCGGACGTTTCATAGCATGAAGCTGGTGAGTGCGTGGAGCATTTCGGTACGAAGCGGTCGCGCTCTTCCGTCCAGTCGGGCACGAACGGTGGCGCGTGCACGGCTCACCCTGGTCTTCACGGCGTTCTCGTTGATCCCTTGGATGGCCGCGATCTCGGCCATGCTGAGACCGCTCACTTCGAACAGCACCAGGGCATCGCGTTGCGCATCAGGCAGTTCATCGATGGCTGCGTAGAGGATGCCCACATCCATGAGCAGTTCGGGACTTGCGCCGCGTTCTTTCAAACGGGCTGTCTGTTGGTCGGTGATCGCGGTATTCCGCTTGCCGAGCCGCCACACGCTCACCGCACGATTGCGGGCGGCGCGGATCAGGTAGTGCAGCAACTGGTCCTTCTTCTCGATCCGTTCGAACCGCTGGAACGCGCTCAGCAAGACGTCCTGCATCAGGTCCTGCGCATCCATCTTTCCGTAGGCCAATGCCGAGCAATACCGGGCGAAGGGCTCGTGACAGGCCTCGTATGCCTGCATGAATGCGGTTCTTTTGTCGGTGGTCACGGTCGGAACTGGGGCCTTTGCGGATGAGAGTCGTGGATGGAAGGTAAAGGTTACGAAGCTGGGATGAATGGTTCGCCTCTGCGGGGGCCGCGCCATTCGATGCAGTAGCGATATCCGGCGGTTCGACCGTGCTCAGTGGCAACCCGCGGCCGCCAATGTGCGCAGGTACTTGTCGATATAGGCATCGATGCTCCGCGCCTTGTACTGCATCACATAGCGCGGGTGCTCGACCGGTTCGATCTGGTCGAAGAGACCCAGGCGCGCATTCAACCTGGTGAAGTAGGCCGCGTTCCTGCCCGTTCCGATGCAGATCACCCGGTCGGTCCGCATTCCGCAATCGATGAGCGTGCGCAGCCACCGCTCCACGAAGGGGGTCACCGCTTTTTCCAGCACGAGGTCGTCGTAATAGTTGAGGTTGATGTCGGTGCCCTGTGGTCCGCGCTTCACGAAGCCGAGCGGGCAGATGGAGTGCACGTACACCTGCCCATAGAAGCGCTCGGGTCCGCCGGCCGCGGCGATCATGCGGTAGAAGAAGTCGCTGCTCGGTTCGTGCGTGCGCAGCCCTTTCACTTCGATGCCCAGTTCGCTCTCGCAACGCTTCGTATCGGTGAACGGGAGGCCCGTGCTGCCGGCACCCAGGCGGCCTGGATTGATCCCCAGCATCAGCAGCCGCGGTCGTTGGTCGGCGTAGTAGGTGCAATGGAAACGTGTGACGATGCGGCGCACATCATCGCCATGCCCTCCGTGGAAGGGGTCGAGCACACCCACGCCACGCGGCAGCTTCACGCCATCCAACGAGAAGGAGAGCACGTGCTCCAGCAGGCGTTCGGCCAGGTCGCTCACTTGGGTGCCCGTCGGTAGATGAAGATGCCCACGATGGCGAAGAGGATGTTGGGCAGCCACACCGCAAGGAAGGGATCCATGCCTGCGTTCGTCGCGGCCACGGTCGTCAGCTTCATCATGAAGATGTACACCAGTACGAGACCGACACCTGCCGCCAGGTGCAGCCCGGTTCCGCCGCGTACCTTGCGACTTGCGATGCTCACACCGATCAGCGTGAAGACATAGGTGGCGAAGGGATAGCTCGTGCGTTGATGCTTTTCGATCAGGTAGGGAGCACTGCTGTCGTCGCCCTGGGCGTTCTTTTCCGCGATGTAGGCATCGAGTTCGGAGTCGGTCATCGCCATGCTCGTTTCCCAGCGCTGCCCCATGTCCGATGGCTTCAGTGGGATCACCGTGTCCATCGCACTTCCCTGGCGGATGTGTTCATCGGCACCGGCAAGGCTCCGGATCAGGTAGTCCTGCACATGCCACGAGCCATTGGTGCTGTCGTAGGTGGCCTTGTCGGCGCTCAGCTTCTCCACCAGCGAGTCGCCCTGCCAACGCTCCAGACTGAAGCGCATCCCGGTGCGGTGCTCCGCGTTATACGTTTCGAAGTAGGCGATGCGACCCGGTGCGATCTCCCGGTGGATGTTCTTCTGGTCCACATGGTAGGTGACGCGGATGTGCCGTTCCTCGAAGGCCAGTCGGATCTTGTTCGCAGCGGGCAGCACCTTGTGGTTCACCACGAGCGAGAGGATGGTGAGGCCTGTGGCCGCAAGGAAGTAGGGCCACATGATCCGTGGGAAGCTGACCCCGCTGCTCAGGATGGCGATCACCTCCGTGCGATGTGCCAGGCGGCTCGTGAAGAGAAGCACGGCGATGAAGATCAGCAGGCCGCTGAACAGGTTGCTGTAATAGATCACGAAGTTCAGGTAGAACTCCACCACGATCTCCCGGGTGGTGGCGCTCATCTTGGCGAAGTCCTCGGTCTTCTCGCTGATGTCGAAGACCACGGCGATGAGCATGATCACCACCAGGATGAAGAAGAAGGTGCCCAGGAACTGCCGGATGATATAGCGGTCCAGGGTCTTGAACATGGTGCGAATGTCGGAATACCTATTGCGGTCGATCGCCTTGGCCGGTCGCTTGGTGAACGGGTCCTCGGTTCAAAGTCGTGTGCGGAGCTTCGGTGAGATGGCGTTCTTCCATGTGGTGAAGTCACCCTGGATGATATGGGAGCGGGCTTCCTTCATCAACGCCAGGTAGAAGCCGAGGTTGTGCAGGCTGGCGATCTGTTGGCCGAGCATCTCATTGCTCTGGAAGAGGTGGCGCACGAAGGCCCGGGAATAGGCCGTATCCACCCAGCCATGTGCGTCGCGGTCGAGCGGGGAATGGTCATCGGCCCATTGGCGGTTCTTGATGTTCACGATCCCTTCGCGCGTGAAGAGCATGCCGTTGCGGCCGTTGCGTGTGGGCATCACACAATCGAACATGTCCACCCCCCGTGCCATGTTCTCGAGGAGGTTCCACGGCGTGCCAACACCCATCAGGTAGCGTGGCCGGTCCTTCGGCAGGATGTCACAGCACAATTCGGCCATGGCGTACATCTCCTCCTCCGGTTCACCCACGCTCAGGCCGCCGATGGCATTGCCCACGGCATCCTTCGCGGCGATGTACTCACTGCTCCGCTTGCGAAGCTCTGCGAAGGTGCTGCCCTGCACGATGGGGAAGAGCGCCTGCTCATGCCCGTACAAGGGTTCGGTGGTCGAGAAGCGTGCGATGCAGCGGTCCAGCCAGCGGTGGGTGAGGTGCATGCTCTTCTCCGCATAGGCGGGTTCGCACGGCCAGGGTGTGCATTCATCGAAGGCCATGCAGATGTCCGCGCCGATCGTGCGCTGGGTGTCCATCACGCTCTCGGGTGTGAAGAGGTGCCGGCTCCCGTCGATATGGCTGCTGAAGCGTACGCCCTCTTCGGTGATCTTGCGTATGTCGCTGAGCGAATGCACTTGGAAGCCACCGCTGTCTGTGAGGATGGGGCGGTCCCAGCCATTGAAGCGGTGCAGGCCACCCGCGTTGCTCAACACCTCCATTCCCGGACGCAGGTACAGGTGGTATGTGTTGCTGAGCATGATCGGCGCATCCAGATCGTTCCTCAGTTCGCGCGGGTGAACGGCCTTCACCGCACCCAGGGTGCCCACAGGCATGAATACCGGGGTGGGGATGGCGCCGTGATCGGTATGGAATACCCCGGCACGCGCATGGGATCCGGGGTCGTTGGCCTGCAGTTCGAAATGCATGGGATCGAAGGACGCGAAGGTACTCCGGTCCTTGCCTTCGGCTCAGAGCTGAAGGGCGTAGCTCACCTTCTCCACACCGGGCCAGGTGTGTTCCTCGAAGAGGACCGTTCCATCGTTCCGCACCAGCAGTATGGTGCTGCAACGGGTGCCATAGGACTCACCGGGGATGAAGATGGACGAAATGGCACGTTCCTTCTCGAGGGGAAGGCCGGTGTCAGGAAGGGTGTCGTCCGGAGCGGTCCGCATATCAGCGAGGAGCTCGAACAGGTGGTCGGACAGGTCCGCATGCCCGCCAGCAACGGCCCGCTCCATGGCTTCCTTCGCTCGCTGCACCTTGGGCCAGGGTGTGTTCAGGAGCGCATTACTGAGGCCGTGGATACCCGGTTCCAGTGGGGTGTCCGTGGTGGTGATGTTGGTGTGGTAGCGGATCGAATCCAAGGACCCGTAAAGGAGATTGAAGCCCTCATGGTCCCCAATGTCCGCCGGGTCGAAGTCCATCTCAAGTGCCTGCCTCACAAGGATACCGCGCGACCCCCTGTTCCCGGTCCAGGTCCGGCGTAGGTCGCGGTGATTGGTCACGGCTGCAAAGCGTCCGGTGCGCGTGATGCCCATCCAAGTGCCACCGGCACGTAGATCCCGCCCGGCGAGGACATGTGGGGCATCCTCCCAGAAGTGCGCGACTGCGGTCGGTCGGTCCCGGAACTCGTCCCGGTTGGCGGCCAATACCAACGGATAGCGCGGATGGGACTTGTAGGCCAGGACGATGAGGCACACGCGGTGAAAGTACCATCCCAACGGGACACTGTTGGACGATGTTCGACCCCCGCACTGAACTTTGGGGGCGATGCCCACCGTCTACACCGTGTATGTGATCGAACTGGCGCGGAAGGTCTTCACCGAGGACCGCCGCTTCCGCGAGGCGAACCCCCAGTTCAACGGGGTATTGGAGTGCCTGTACGTGGGAATGACGAGCAAGAGCCCTCAGGAGCGGTTCATGCAGCATCGCACGGGCGCCAGAAGTGGGAAGGGTCACAAGCTGAGCAGCGACATCGTCCGGAAGTACGGGCGTTATCTCCGCCCCAGCCTCTACCAGCACATCGGCCCGCTTTCCCGGGCGGAGGCGCTCACTGTTGAGAAGGGGCTGGCGTTGGAGTTACGCCGCAAGGGTTACGCCGTATGGACGAACTAAGGCGCATCCCTTCCACCTTGTTCATAACTGACCATGGAACGCTCCGGGGCACAGGGGCCACCCGGGTAGCTTCGCCCTCGTAGTTGCCGCAAAAGCGCGCAACCGTTCCGATGTGGTCCGCTGAGTTCTACGTGATGGCTGGTGCGCTCGTCGTACTGCTCTTCTTCCACCTCTTCATGTTCGCACGACTTGCGTTCAAGAAAGCCAGCGTGCCTGTGGACCGCGAGCTGCCGGTGAGCGTGGTGATCTGTGCCCGCAGCGAGGCGCGCCGGTTGGAGCAGCTCATACCCCTGTTGATGAAGCAGGACCACAAGGAGTTCGAGGTGGTGGTGGTGAACGACCGAAGCGAGGACGACACCTGGGAGGTGTTGCAGTGGATGAAGCCCGAGAACCCGCGGTTACGACCGGTGAACATCCAGGCCGATGAGAAGTTCAATTATGGCAAGAAGCTGGCGCTCGGGGTGGGGGTCCGGGCGGCGAAGTACCCGCATGTCCTGCTGACCGATGCGGACTGTCTCCCCTCGGGGAATGATTGGTTGAGCACCATGGCAACGGGTTTCGCGAACGGGAAACAGATCGTGATCGGTCACAGCCCCTATGCGCATCAGCCGGGCCTGACCAATGTGTTGGAGCGGTACGACGGCACGATGAAGGCGATGCAGTACATGGCATTCGCGCAGGCAGGCTTCCCGTACATGGGGGTCGGTCGTAACCTGGGGTACACGGGGGAGGTCTTCTTCAGTGCCAAAGGACCACGGCGCCACAACCACCTGATGAGCGGGGATGATGACCTCTTCATCAACGAAGTGGCGCGGGCGAAGAACACGGGGGTGGTGGCCGATCCGCGCTCGTTCATGACCACGGAGCCCACGCGGGACCTGGGGACCTGGTTGCGGCGCAAGCGGCGGCATTACACCACGGCCGCGCACTACCGTTTCGGGCATCAGATCCTCCTGCTCCTGCTTCCCCTGGCGCGCACCGCCTTCTGGCTGCTGCTGCTGTGGTTCGCCCTGAATGGGCATTGGCGCGAGGTGGCCATCGGTCTTGCCGTTGAGCTGTGCATCCTGCTGCCGATCACCGTGCTCGCCATGCGCCGCCTTCAGGCCGGTGCACTGGCGTGGCTCGCAATACCCCTTGAATGGCTGTTCCTACTTTTGGATCCACTGCTGTACACCAGCACGATCCTCGTCAAGCCCAAACGATGGAAGTGAACGAGAACCTCAGCGAGAAGGCCCGCTACGACTATATCCTCGTGCAGCGCGCCGTGCAGAAGGGCGATCAGAAGGCATATGCCGAACTGATGAGCCGTTACCGCGACTCCATCTACTTCATGTTGTTGAAGATGATCAACAACAAGGACGATGCGGAGGACCTTACCATCGAAGCCTTCGGCAAGGCCTTCCACCGGCTGAAACAGTACACGCCGAACTACGCCTTCAGCACCTGGCTCTTCAAGATCGCATCGAACAACTGCATCGACTGGATCCGGAAACAGAAGAAGAAGACCTTCAGCATCGACAATCCCATTGGCACGGACGATGGTGACGAGATGACGATCGAGCTGAAAGGACACGGTCCCGATCCGGCCGAGATCGCCATAAAGGAGCAGAAGAACCTCATTATGCGCGAGGTGGTGGAGAAGTTGAAGCCGCGCTACCGCACACTCGTGGAGCTCCGTTATTACAAGGAGTACAGCTACGAGGAGATCGCTGAAGAGCTGGACCTGCCGCTGGGTACCGTGAAAGCGCAGCTCTTCCGTGCGCGTGAGTTCCTCCTCAACCTGATGGAGAACCACAAGGACCACATTTGAATGCGCATGTGCTCATGTGACCATGTGCGCATGTGGACATGAGTAATGCCTCCTTGATGGTCGTCCACCACGCCTTGCTCGTGCACCTTCCCGGGGACTATCCACGCCTGGCGGATCCGCACGACACTTGTAGAACGGCCATGAGCACAAGGTCACATGAGCACATGCGCACATGAATTCCCCCGGCCTCGAACTCCTTCTCCGGTACTTTCCGGATCTCACTGCCCAACAGCGCACGCATTTCGAGCGGCTGGGTGTGCTCTACCCGGAGTGGAACGAGCGTGTGAACCTGATCTCGCGCAAGGACATGGAGAACTTGTACGAGCGGCACATCCTGCACTCATTGGGCATCGCCAAGGTCGTGCGATTCAAGAAGGGCGAGCGCATCGTTGATGTGGGAACGGGCGGTGGATTCCCGTTGGTGCCGCTTGCGATCCTCTTCCCGGAATGCGCCTTCCACGGGATCGACGGCATCGGGAAGAAGATCACTGCGGTGAAGGGTGTGGTGGAAGGTCTGGGCATCACCAATTGCACCGCTGAACAGGTCCGCAGCACGGACCACCACGAGCGATACGACGTCATCGTGAGCCGCGCGGTGACCACCCTGCCCGAGTTCATCCGCGATACGAAACATCTCGTAGCGAAAGGGCAGGGGATGATGTATTACCTCAAGGGCGGCGAACTGGCGGATGAGATCCTGCCGGTCCGCAACGCAGTGAAGGTGCACGAGCTGAAGGAGTACTTCGGTGAGGAGTTCTTCGCGACGAAGAAGGTGGTGGAGGTGCGGATGTGACCTCAGACTATGTGGAGCTGCAACCGGCTCAAGCTGTGATAAAGCCCGTCAACCTCCGCGATCAACTCGTCATGCGTGCCGCTCTCCAGCACGCGCCCTTTGTCGAGCACCAGGATCCGGTCGGCATCACGTACCGTGCTGAGCCGGTGCGCGATCACCAGGCTTGTGCGGCCTTTCATCAGCTCGTCCAAGGCCTCCTGCACCAGCCGCTCGCTTTCGCTGTCAAGTGCGCTGGTCGCTTCGTCGAGGATCAGGATCGCAGGGTCCTTCAGCACGGCGCGTGCAATGGCGATGCGTTGCCGCTGGCCACCGCTCAGTTGGATGCCGCGTTCGCCCACGACGGTGTCGTAGCCCTGCGGGAAACTCGCGATGAAGCTGTGCGCGTTCGCCTTGACGGCCGCTTCCTCGATCTCCAGGTCGCTCGCGCCGGGTTTCCCATAGGCGATGTTCTCCCGGATCGTTCCTCCGAACAGCAGCACTTCCTGCGGCACGATGGCCATGCGGTCGCGCAGCGCGGTGAGGTCGTATTCCCGGGCATCCTTCCCGTCGATCACCACACGGCCGTCAACCGGATCGTAGAAGCGCAGGACCAGCGAAGCGATGGTGCTCTTGCCGGCGCCACTCGGTCCCACGAGGGCGATCCGCTCGCCGGGTTCCGCGTTGAAGCTGACGTCCAGTAGCACCGGCACATCCGCGCGTGAGGCATAGTGGAAGGCCACATGCTCGAACCGCACCGCGCCGTTGATGCTGAGCGGGTCCTGCTTCAACGCCAGCGTCACGGGCTCCGGGGTCTCCTCCTGGATGTCCATCAGCCGCTCGCTCGCACCGATGGCCTTCAGCATGCGGTTCACCACCTCCGGTATGCCGCCGATGCTGGCCCCGATGAAGATCGAGTACATGATGAAGGTGACCAGTTCGCCGGTGCTGATCTCGCCGGCGGCCATCAAGCGCACGCCGCGCCAGATCACCAGCACGATCGCTCCGAACATGCACAGGATGATGAAGGAGACGAAGGCGCCCTGCCAATGGCCGCTCTTCAGGGCAAGTCGGCGCACTTCGTTCACCACCTTGCCATAGCGCAGCGCTTCCCACCGTTCGTTCACGAAGGCCTTCACGTTCTGCACGCCTTGCAGGGTCTCGTCCACGATCACACTGCTCTCGGCGATCTTGTCCTGTACCTGCTTGCTCAACTTGGTCACGAACCTTCCGAAGAACACGGCCACGATGGCCACTACGGGGATCACGCTCAACATGGTGAGCGTGAGTTCCCAGCTCACCGTGGCCAGCAGGACGATGCCGGCCGCCACCGTCAGCACCTGACGGACCAGCTCGGCCAGGTTGCTCGTGAGCGCTTCCTGCACCATGCTCACATCGGCGCTGATCCGGCTGTTCAGCTCCCCTACGCGGTTCCGGGCGAAGAAGAGCATCGGCAACCGGAGGAGGTGCTCGTAGGTGTCCGTGCGCAGCTTGTTCAGCATGTCCGTAGTGATCCGGTTGAACACCACGATGCGGAAATAGCCGAAGACCGCCTGCCCTAGAAAGACCGCGAAAAGGATCATCGCCACGCGGTCGATGCCTTCGAATAGCTGCTGTTGTGCGCCTGCATCCCCTTTGGCCGCATCCACGAGCTGGCCCAGCAGACCGGGAAAGAGCAGCGCGAGCCCCGTGGTGATCAGCAGCAGCACAAGCCCCAGCACCATGCTGAGCCGGTGCGGGCGCAGGTAGCGGAAGATGCGGAAGGCCTTGCGTAAGGTGGCCTTGTCCAGCTTTGGACGCGGCGCGTCGGCGAAGGCTTTGGAGGTTGGGCGGCCGGCCATGGGGCAAAGATGGTGAGTGCCCCAAAGAATGAATGAATGCCCCGGTGCTATTCGCAGAAAATGTCGTTGCTCGTGTACGTGACCCCGCATATCCGCGGGTCGAATTGGTCAATTGTCACAGGAGCACCAGTGTATATCAAGCACGTGGCGCCGTTGTAATCGAGCGCGGCCAAGTTGCTCTCACCGGTTAGGAATACGCCCGATGATGTAGTTCCGTTAACAAGCACGGTATACGGGCCACTACCGGTCGAGTCCGTACCGTCCCACGAGGGGTACAGGTCATCTGACGTGAAAACGATCGTATTCTGCTGATCCCTGATCTCTACGCTGAGGGTGGCCATGTTGGAACTGACCACTGCGAAGACATCGTTGATGCCATCGGAGTTGGGGGTGAAGGCATTTGGCGCCTGTACACAAGCAGAGTCGGAAAAAAGTTCGATGTGCGGCATCCGGGCACCGCCTGCGTTAGTGGGAGACGCGCTTTCTTCTTCGCGACAGGCGGATAGGCCTAGAGCGCAGGCAACGAAGTAGAGAAGGTATGAACGAATTTTGGCAGCATGATCCATGGAACGCGGCCATGAAGGTAAGGCGGATCCAATAGCTGCTCACCCGTGCGCGACCTTCACCGGAGAAGCATCATTCGAGCCTACGATGGCCCTTGTCATTCGCAGGGTAAGGAAGCTCTGGGTGAAGACCATGAAACATATCAAGGGAAGTCGTTCGGGATGTGGGAAGCGATAGGCGAAGATGTACGGTGCTATGAATGAGCCGTTGGGGTCGAGGAGATTCTCTGAGACAAGGATGTTGTGCAAGGCGGCTACAGCGAAGAACAAGGTGCCGCTGACCAGTGTGAAGACCGTGGCATCCCAGATGGCTGGTCCATGGTGTTCCATTCTTTTCTTCCTGTTGGAACGGACAAAGAGTACGATGAAAGCACACAAGGACAAAGCGATCGCAACGGTCTCAAGATCAGGCTTGCCGAAGAAACCTGCGGCTTGGTCTCCTTTGATAAGCCAACCACTGCTGACGAATAGCTGGCGACAATAGAACGTGCACATGAAGAGAATGGGCAGTATCGCATAGAACCTCCGAAAGAATTGCGGTTCGTCATAGGCGCGATGCTGCTTGTAGGACAAGTAGCCCAGCGCGAGCCCCAGTACGAGGTGGCCGAATACGGTGAATCCGAACCAGGAGATCATCAACTTTCGAAGATCTTCGAGTTGTATGCCCATGTAACCTGAGAATTCGTTCAAGAGCAGAACGAAGCAGAAAGAGAGCAGTCCTGAATAGATGGCCGCTACTAGGAACGGCCGCAAGAACACGCCCAATTCCTGCCGGGTCTGGGAGCCAGCCTCAGTGGATGGCGCGACGCTCGTCCGGACGCTCTGTTCGTTGACGGATCCATTGAACACGACCAGCCCTTCGTTACCGCCTTGGTCTGCCGAGGGTGATGTGGACTCCGACGCTGGAAGCAGAAGTTCTTTTACCACCGGAGAGGTCAGGGCCATTTCACCGCGCTCGACCGCGATCGGTTTTATCCTGGGTACAAGGCCTCGATAGTCCACCTCACCTTCCGAGATGTATCGAGCGAAAGCGTTCAGATACACGACATTGAAACTGGCCTTATCCATATTTCGGGTATCCCAGAACAATCGTCGCAGGATGTTCGGGCTGATCGCAGCCTCAAGCGTCCCATGAATATGGCTTCGGATCCTGGCATTCAGATCGTCATAGCGGGGGAGGTAGGATCTCCATTCCAGCTCAGTGCCGCCGTCGGCTCTGTAGCGCCGCTCCACCTGTTCACGCAGGAACCACAACTCAATTGTATCGATCGTTCTTCGCTTCACGCAAGTTGATGCTACCACAAACGTAGCAAAGTAGGCCTATGTCGTAAAGCCTTGGATCCCAGCAAGGCATCGATCGCTGAATAGAACTCGGAACAGAACTCGGAAGCATCATCTGGACGGAAAAGTCCTGAGGCCATGTTCATTCGCCCCGCAGACCTCTCCTAGGCTCGATACCACCGTTCAGCAACCACGACCATGGAGTGTCCAACAGCAGCAAGCCCACTACCGATACCACGCCTGGTCCTATTGCTCAAGGCTGCGCGCGGATACCATGTGGTGGACGTGCGGTCCATCCTATATGCCGAAGCGGATGAGCGTTTCTGCAGTATGCACTTCACGGACGGGACCAAGAAGCCGGTATTCCACACACTGAACGAATTGGAAGCGATCCTGCGCTGCGGAGAGCGGATGGGGGAGTTGTTGTTTTTGCGGGTACATAAGAGCCACCTGGTTGCTTTCCATCATACCTCGGCGATAGGGGTGGATCGGCGGGTTCTTCTGCAAACCGGAACGTATTTACCAATTGGAAGGCAGTATTGGGCGCATTTGCTAAAGTGCTGTATGTCCATTGGGCCATATGAAACAGTCGTTCAGGGCATTCAGGCGTCGTTCAACCAGGAACTCGGGAGTAAATGACCAGGACCACTTTCGTTCATTAGTTTACGGCACGTTTGCACAGTCTACAGCATTATAGTAAGAAGAACCTTGATCATGTGACTCTCAGCGTCCCATGATCCAGCGTCAACAACACACCACCATGAGAATATTCGCTTACCTGATAGGGCTTCTACTTCCGAACATAGTGTTGGCACAAGGACTCACCCCGGGCCTTCGACTTGGAGCCTCCTATGGTCGTATGGATGGAACAGCGCAGACCATCATTCGGGATGAGTGGTATCCAGAAGGGTCGTACGCAACGTCTGAGCGATTCCGGTGGCGAGCTTTGATCGGGGGGTATCTCGACATTCAACCGACCAATGTGGAATGGCTTCGTATCGAGGCATCTGTGGACTATGAGCATGCATGGGGACCAAGCAAGAACGACCCCATGGAGTTTGACAGAGCACGGAACCATGATTTTGAGTATGTGGATTGGTTCAATGGGAATACTGCGAACTCTGCGGATTCGCTGCAGTACAGACTTTGGTTCAATTACAGCTATGTGAACATAGGATTGGTCACCAACCTGTACTTCATCGGATCGGATGAATTCCGTTTAGGGCCAAGTTTCGGCTTCAACGTAGGCTTCAACGTCACACCGAAGGATGTGACCTACCGCTCCAATCATCCTGACTTGGGTCCTGACCTTCAGATCCAAGAGAACATCTCGAATGTTCTTAGGGGCAAGACCGCTACTTGGTTGATCGGTGGAATTGGCGCACAGATGGGTAGCCTGGACCTTTTCGCTCGCTATCGGTTGGGCTTGAACGACCTAGTGATCACAGAGGCCAATAGCTACAATTTCATTGACAACAAGAACAGCGCTCGGGTCTCTTGGTTCTTTGGCGCAGGCTATCGTTTCAAGAAGCCGGATTCGCCGATCAAAATGGCCCGTTAGTCCAGATTGGCTATGAAGAGAACGTTACTCGTACTGGCCCTCGTGGCGCAGTTGTTCAGCCAGGCCAGCGTGCAAGGGCAGGCCCCTTCTCCCGGCAATGTGCCGCAGCCCTGCCTCTGGCTGCGGGCGGACACCGTTGGCACCGGCGTTCACTATATGCTCTGGGACCGCTACGCTGGGGCAGACAATGGCGTGGGAAGTGCGTCATCCGTTCCTCCGAATGCCATGAACTTCCATGGGGTACCCGCTTTTACTTCCATAGGAGATCCACGCTGGTTGATCGCCGACAGTATTTCGCCAACAGGTTCAACGATGTTCATGGTGGCCAAGCCTGTGAACACCGACGAGCGTGTATTGTGGGCAATGGAGGTGGCTGATACAGGTCGTGCGGTGCTGTCGAACAAACGATCGGCCGATCTGAACATAGGGCTGCACTTGCTACATGATCAACCGAACGATACCAATGCTCGGATGATCGCCCATATCCACCGCGCGGATACATCCTTTTCGGGCGAAGTATACATACGCGTAGGAACGCCAGCACCGACCCCTCCATTGCCGATCAGCGGCTTTGAAGGCACCTTACCTGAAGTGCTCTACTTCGACCGGGTGCTTGGGACAAGAGAGAGGACACGGCTATCAAGCTATCTGGCCATCAAATACGGGCTCACACTGCTAGAAGAGGATCTTGTCAATTCGGGCGATCGTCCGGTGTGGGCGTACAAGACCTATCGGAACTACTCGCATCATGTGTTCGCCATTGCGAAGGACAGTGCATCCGTGCTCGATCAGCGGCAAGCGACAAGTGCGATGGAAGCGGGGTTCCTAGCCTTTGGCGTTGATACGATCACCACCTGGCATGCAAGAAATCCAGCACTGATCCCGGATGGTCACTACCTCATTACGGGCGATGATGGAAGACCGCGGACGTGGAAGCCACGCGAGCCGGGACAACCACAGTTCACCGCACGCACGTGGCACATGCAACGCACCGGCCCCACAGTGCTCAATACGCGGATGCGGCTGAACGCCGCGATGATGTTGAACGCTCCGGAGAAGGCCGAGAATTATTGGCTCGTGATCGATCGTTCTGGCACCGGCTCGTTCGACCCTGGAGGCACTGAGTTCGTTCAAGCCATGCCGGGCCCCAACGAAGGAACGGTTGATCTGAATGGCGTGTTCTGGGATATTGATGGGACTGGAAGCGACCGCTACCGTTTCGCAGCAGGTGGTTCCTTCATACCGATGACATGGATCGATCCGCCGAATTGCGACCCTCCATCGCCGGGTTCACTCACTGTGCAGGTTCCTGGCGGGGAAGCGCCCATCATGGCCCGGTTAAACGGCATTGGCCATGATGCGTTCGTGGAAGCGGAGGTCGCGGCTGACACGCTCACAACGATCCAGTTGTTGGCTGGGGAGTATGAGCTTACCCTCACGGACAATACGGGATACACCATCCAGGATCGCATCTGGATCCAGCCCAAGGACGCCCCAAGGATCGTACTGGCACCACAGTATGAATTGACCGCACAGGAGCCTCTGGTCTTCAATGCGACCGTTCCAGGTACCATCAGTACCTATGAATGGCGGTTCAATGGGGATATCATCGCAACGACCGCACAGTTGGTGGTCGAGCGGCCCGGTGAATATACATGTACCGCGAGCGCTGACGGTTGCCCGACCCGAGTTCATACCGTGGTGTCCACTCGATCACCAGATACAGGCATCGACATTGGCGTGATGCCCAACCCTAGTCTGGATGGCAACTTCATCATCCAAGTGACCCTTCGCGAGAAGGTCGATGCCCAGCTCACCATCGCGTCCCTGCAAGGAACACTGGTGCGCCAACGTATGCTTCGCGACCAGGACTTCCACCGCCTGCAGGAGCATATCAGCGGTGCTGGCCAGTACATCATTTCGGTCACCACGGTCGATGGTCAACGGTTTACACGCGTGATCGTCCTCTAACACCACCGGGCCATGCGAGCAACAAGCCTCCTCTTCGCTCCGGTGATCACGGCGGCCCTGCTTTCGGGTACGATCGGACATAGGCCAGGGCGAACTGCTGAACGTCCTGTTCCAGTGGAGGTCGATCTGCCGCTAATGTCCACAACACCACCGATCGAAATGGCTCCGGTGATAACGCCGTTGGCCATGCGGTTCGAGGCTACCACCGATCATGGCCGGATCGGCAGATGGGATAAGTACACGGTGGATGAAGCCGCCGACAACCTCTTCCATATCCACCTTGACAGGCTCCCCGCCCAAGGTGAAGCGGTTTGGCTCGAGTATGAACTCATCGGCATCTCCAGCCACGATGCCGTTCCCCGTAGCATCAACCACGCACTGTCCGTTGGGGGCAGCGTTGCCGAAGTCTCTGAGCAATGGACACGTCAGCGCGAGCGGATATCTCCGAACAGTGTCCGTTTGGGCCGCAACAGCGTATGGTTCCATGCCCCCCAAGGGCCAATAGAAGGCTACGAGGTGCGCGACGTTCGGATCGTGCTAGGCGAAGCCCCAATGCAGAACGGTATCGTTTTGACGAACAACCAATGCACGAACTCCTATGGACAGGTCTATGTGAAAGGCCTGCTCACCGGTGTTGCTGGAAGCGCCACGCAGCTCCTCGCAGAAGGTCAAGTGTTGTTTGTGCAGGGCGGAACATTCGCAGGAACGATCGCGGTAGACTCCTTTTCAACGCAGATCCGTATGATCGCTGTTTTGCCCAATGGCGAAGTGATCGAGCAGACCTTCCCCTTTAGCGAACGAAACAGCTTCGACGTACCTGGGCCGATCGATGAGGCGGTGGTCATCAGCGAAGTGGTCCAGGTGGCAACAGGCGGCAGCCTGGAAGTGGCGGAGGCTATGTTGGACATCCCGGCGCAAGCACTCAAAAGCGATGTCCGCATCACCGCGATCGCGCTACCCGCGAGGGAGCTACCTCCGACCGGCCAAGACCTGATCAACGTCTGCCGCAACGGTGCTGGTTATCGCTTCCTGCCGCACGGCACCACATTCGCGGCTGCAGTTGGCATCACATTGCCTTTCGATTCGGCGCGCATTCCCACAGGCTACGGTCCAGAGGATGTAAGGACCTTCTACTTCGACGAGGACCAACGCCGTTGGCTGGCCTTGCCGAAGGATAGCCTTCAACCACAGGATGGTCGCATTCGCTCCCGCACCACGCATTTCACCGACTACATCAATGGCATCATCCAGGTGCCGGAGTCGCCGGAAACGATGGGCTATACGCCCACGAGCATCAAGGACTACAAAGCGGGGGATGTCTCAGCTGGGATCACCCCCATCGCCCCGCCCGAAGCGAGCAATACCGGTGCGGTCACCACCCGGTTCCCTTTGAAACTGCCGCATGGACGCCAAGGCATGCAGCCCGAACTGGCGATCCAGTACAACAGTGAAGGCGGTAACGGCTGGTTGGGCCTTGGATGGAACCTGAGCACGCCTTCGATCACGATCGATACACGATGGGGTGTGCCAAGGTATGATCCAAGCAAGGAAACGGAGACGTACTTGCTGGATGGCGAAATGATGAGCCCCGTGGCGCACCGCACCGATTGGGTGGCGAGGAATACGAGCGGGGATAAGACATTCCACACGCGCGTTGAAGGGAGCTTCCGGCGCATCAAGCGCAAGGGCAACGCCCCAGAAGACTACTGGTGGGAGGTGACGGAGAAGGACGGTACTGTGCGTTACTACGGAGGCGATCAGGATGGTCTGAGCAACAGTGCGGTACTGCGTGTGGGCGACGCAAGCTCCACAATCGCCAAGTGGATGTTGCGGCGGGTGGTGGACAGCAACGGCAACACCATCACGTACACCTACGAGACCGTTGAACATGTTGGCACATCTGGCAGCCCCAACATGGGCAGACAGATCTACCCCAAGCGAATTCGGTACACCGGCAGCGAAGGTGGGACGGACGGCCCCTACAGCGTCGAGTTCGACGTTGATGATACTTCACGCGACGACAAGCAGGTCAACTGCCGCTTAGGTTTCAAGGAGGTGACGGCCAATCTGCTGAAGCGGATCGATGTGAAGTACAGTGGGGACATGATCCGTACATACCGGATGTACTACTCGGAAGGAGCCTTCAAGAAGACCTTGCTGGATAGCATCGTCGAGTATGATGCGAGCGGAGAGCGGTTCTATGGGCATGGAATGGAGTACTATGACGATGTTCGGGACGACGGGGGGCAGTATGTGCCCTATGGTGATAGCCTTCACTGGGGTACACCGAATGACAACGTGCTTGCGGAGATGATCTTTGAAGATGAGCCGGTGACAGCGTTGGGTGGGTCTGGTTCGAGTAATCTTGGTTTTGGAGCATCCGTCACGGTCGGGCCTCCAGGGTCCGCTACCAATAAGAATTGGACCGTTGGGGGCAACTTTAGCCACACACGGTCAACCGGTGGCAGCCTCCTGCAACTCTTGGATATCAATGGAGACAATCTACCTGATAAGGTCTTCAAAGAGAATGGTCAGGTGATGTTCCGTTCGAACCTAAGGGGCCAAGGAACCATGGGGTTCGGTGTGCCTGAAGCGATCGCAACTTCCGGTAGCGCTGAACTGCACCTGATGAAGAGCCGAACCCGGAGCAATACAGTTGGACTCGAAGGGAATCCGCTGTCCTTCTCGATCGGGGCCAATGGCAATTGGTCAAAGACCTTGACCACGGATTACCTGATCGACCGGAACGGGGATGGTCTAACGGATTTCACCTCGAACGGTCGTGTGTACTTCAATTACAGGACCGGACAAAGCGCGCAAGCCACATCGTTGTTGAGCAGTGATACGGAGAATCCGATCACACAGGGTGATTCCTTGATGATATCAGCCATCGAACCTGGTGAAATGGCGCAGATGGACTCGTTGAACCCACTACATGATGTTGTAAGGACCTGGATAGCCCCGTACGACGGGTTGGTTTCCATTGCTTCCACGGTCCAACTCGAATCCGACGACTCGAACGAAGCTTTGCAGTATGGCGACCAGGACGGTGTATTCGCGGTTATCCAGCACGGGAACGACACATGCTTCCGTGTTGTGCCTTGGGGGGAACCATTTGCCCCGGTGACCCACGATTGCTGGCCCGATCGATCTGTGCAAGCCGGTGACAAGATCTTCTTCCGCCTACAGTCGGTTTGGGATGGTGCCTATGACAAAGTGCATTGGTCACCGACCGTGCGCTATTTATCTGTTGAAGATCCTGATTTGGATCCATCGACCCTGATAACGACGCGGGGTCCGAACATACGCGACCTGTACTCCTTCAATGCAGGTGAGTCATTCGTTCTCTCGGGCGACCACGATCTGGTAATGCCACTTAACGGAACGATCCAGATCGAGAACGAATTCCTGAAGCCAGCCACTTCGGACAGTCTTTTACTTGCTGTGGTGCGCTTCGACGAGATGGGAACGTTTGTTGATACACTGGTCAGGTATCATTTGGGATCCGGGTCCCAAGCACTATCCACCTCCTCTTCATTCCAAGTCGATTCGACCCAGATCCTCCGGTTCCGGTTGACATCTCCCACCAACGTGGACTGGGGGGCGATCCAATGGTTCCCCAAAGTGTACTACAGTGACGCGGACGGCTATGGTCCGGATCAATTGATCCACCCGGTAACCGGTGAGCCGCTGATGGTGTTTCATCCCGCGCCGTACTTGAGCATGTTCAACAAGGTTTTCAGTCATACCTATCTGAGCCCTGTGAAACGCATCCCAAGGCCTGTGATCGCGAGTTCCTCCGGGCAGATCACCGTGTCGCCAGTGCTGAACTATGGTGACGTGGGTGACATTGATGGTGAGATCACCTTGTCCGTTAAAACACCCGGCCAGATGGTTGGTCGCCGAACGATGGGTTATACCAACGGTACGTTCAGCAACGTGGGGGATCTGTCGGTGGATGTTGAAGAAGGCGATACGCTCTTCGTGGAATACCACGTGAGCGACGACCGCATGTTCTATGACTCCCTATCGGTGTGGATCGACATCGGATCTCCTGATGGCGTCGATGTGAGCGGATTCGATGATGCATTCGGTGTTTGGACCCGGTTCGACTCAACTGAACGAAGCTTGGGCGAACTGCATCGAAACTGGGGGGCATTCGCGTACAACTACAAGGCCGTTGAAGATCAGGAACTCGACTCGCTCGACCTGATCCACGGTTCGATCCTGGACATTTCGTACGACCAAGTTTCCCAAACGGAGGTGGAGGGGCTTGACCCGGACGATATGGGAGATATTGATGACCCGAGCCGAAGGCCGTTCATTTTCATGTGGTCGGACATGAAGAGGCACGCTTGGCTGGGTTACGATGACCTGACCTACGTGCGCGGCGATAGCGTCAGCAGCTCGCGCATGGGGGAGGACGATATGGATTTCAGCTTCGGGAGTCTTCCGGACTCTACGGCCACTCAAGCACCCATCAAAGCATCCAAGTCGGAAACCTATGGTGCTACAGCCGGTATCAGTTTGGGTCTTTTGGGTGGAACGCTAAGTGGCAGTCTTGGGACCAGTCGTTCCGTACTAGACGTGCTCGACCTTAATGGCGATCGGTATCCGGATGTGGTAGGACGTAACGAGATCCAGAGCACCTTGCCAACAGGCGGCATGGAATCTTGGACATGGGGATATACCGAAGGGCCCGTCCGTTCCAACGTCAGTGTGCTCGGCGTTGCGGCAAGCGGATCGATCACCTTGCCGAAGCCTACAGCAAGCGCGGGGAGCGGTGTGCTGAGGCTGCCTGGGGGAAAGTCAACGATCTCGCTCGGGCAGAGCGGTGATGCACAGGGCACGGCAAAAACGATGATCGGGCTTTCCGCTAGCGCGAACGCAAGCACCAGCAAGGATGAATGCCAATTCTCTTGGTCGGATATGAACGGTGATGGCCTGCCGGACAAGGTGAAGCAGGGTTCGGTTTGGTTGAATACCGGGTACGGATTCTTGGAAGAAGAGGATTGGGGTGTCGGTGAGTTCCAGTATGGCTATGCCTTCGACACCGGTCTTGGAGGTGGTATCAGTCTGTACAATGGCAGCATCCAAGCCGGTTTGGCCATATCCAGGACCACCAGCAATTCCAAGGTGTCGATCATGGACCTCACCGGGGACGGACTTCCGGAGATCATAGAGGCCGATACTTTGGGCGGCGGGAATATCCGGGTTCAGGTGAACAACGGAAACGGGTTTGAACCGCCGATACCGTGGTCCACCGTGGCGATGCTCGATGCCGGTGTCTCCAAAGGCCAATCCATGAACACGGCGTTCACCTTCTGCATCAACCTTGTGTTTGTCCGCATCTGCATCAATCCGAACGCGAATTATGGCCGGGGTGCGTCGAAGTCCTTCACCCAGTTCACCGATATGGACGGGGATTCATACCCCGATTTCCTCAGTTCCAGCCAAGAGAACGATTTGGCGGTCTATTCTTCCCGCATCGCCCGCACCAACCTCCTCCGCTCCGTCTCCAGCCCCTTCAGCGCGAAGTGGCAGGTGGATTTCGAGGTGGCCGGCAATACCTACGAGCTGCCCCAGAGCAAATGGGTGATGAGATCACTCACCGTATGGGATGGCTTCACAGGAGATGGTCCCGATACTACCTATGCCACCTTCGAGTATGCCCAAGGCCAGTACGACCGCCGCGAGCGCGAAACCTATGGTTTCGGTGAAGTGCGCACGCACGAGTGGGATACCGAGACCACGGCAAGCGAGCCATACCGCACCACCATCCAGACCTACGACGTCTCCGGCTACTACACCAAGGGCCTGCCGTTGGTGAAGACCGTGCAAGATGGTCAGAGCAACAAGTTCATCGAAACGGTGAACACCTACCAACTGAAGCTGCTTAACGGCAGCGACGCGCCCCCGAACTACAACAGCGACAACGATGAGGGCGCTGCATTCCCAGCCTTGGTGAAGACCGAGGACCGTTTCTATGAAGGTGAGTCAACTGCTGGGATCACCAAGACCATCACCTTCGGCTATGATGCGATCGGCAACGTGACGCGATATGCAGACCTAGGCTACGAGGGCCAGGATGACGAAGTGGTGGCCGATATCACCTACGATCCGAACCCGACCATCAGGTCCACTCCCGAAGAGATCATCGTGCGCGTGGCTGGGGAGGTGCGGCGCCAGCGCAGGCAGGTCATGGACGACGCCAATGGCAACATCACGGATATCTATCAGACCATCATCGATGGTGAGTCCGCTCACTACGAAATGGACTACTACGACAACGGCAACCTGAAGTGGATCAAGCGGCCTGCCAACCACAAGGACCAGCGGATGCAGTACGACTACACCTACGATCCGGAGGTCGAAACCTACGTGACCGAGGTGCATGACTCCTACGGCCACCGCTCTTCGAGCACTTATGAGTACCGCTTCGGACAGCTCGAAAGCACCACCGACATGAATGGTGAGGTGACCCGCTACTCCATCGATGATCGCGGCCGCGTGGACACGGTGACCGGCCCGTACGAGCTCGTTTCTGGTCCGTACACGATCAAGTTGGATTACGTCCTCCGTGAAAGTCTCCCGTACTCGGTGGTCACGCACTACGACCCTGAGCATCCCGAGGGGGAAGGCATCCGCACCGTGACTTTCCTCGATGGCCAGTTCCGCCCACTACAGGTGAAGAAGTCCGCCGTGATCAGGGATGAGAATGGAAACGAAAATGAAGCATGGATCGTCAGCGGTCGTGTACACTTTGATGCCTTTGGACGTACCGTGGCGAGTTGGTATCCAACGGAAAGTTCGGCCGCGGTCGGCGCTTTCGTTGAAGAGCCGGATACGGAGGATTCGACGGCCACCACCTTCGACATACTCGACCGGGAGCGGACCGTTACCCTTCCAGATGGTTCTACCACGGAAACGGCTTACGACATCGCCGATACCGACGCCGGAGTAACCGCGCTTTGGAAGCGCATCACCGACGCACTTGACAACTTCAAGGACAGTTATACCGATGTGCGCGAACGCGAGGTCGCCCGCACGGACTTCGGCCCCGAGGGCCCCATCTGGACCACCTTCCGCTACAACGGCATCGGCGAACTGCTGGATGTGACCGATGATGGCGGCAACATCACCCGCTACACCTACGACCAACTGGGCCGCAAGCTCACCTACGACCATCCCGATGGTGGCCTGACGGAATTCACCTATGATCCGACCGGCAACCTGCTGACTAAGAACACCGCCAACCTGCGCGAGCTATTCCCCGATGGCGGCCCGATCAAGTACAGCTACCACTACCAGCGCGTGGATACGATCAACTACCCGCGCAATTTCATGAACCAGGTGGTGTACGTCTATGGCGATAGCACTGAATCTGAATACAACCGCGTAGGCCGGGTGAAGGTGCAATTGGACGGCAGCGGTGGGCAGGAGTTCTTCTACGGTCCGCTCGGTGAGGTGGAGAAGACCATCCGCACCATCGTGGTGAGCACCACCGACATCCGCACGTTCGTGAGCGAAGAACGCTACGACACCTGGAACCGCATCCAGGTGATGAAGTACCCGGATGGCGACAGCGTGGACTACGCCTACAACACGGCGGGCAAACTGAAGCGCCTAACGAGCACCAAGGACAACTTCGGCTACGACGTGGTGAAGGACATCGGCTACGACAAGTTCGAGCAGCGCGTGTACCTGAAGCACGGCAACGACGTGGAGACCCGGTATGCTTACGAGCCGGACCGCCGCCGCCTGAGCACCCTGCGCGTGGACCAGCCCAACGGCACACGCATCATGGACAACGCGTACAGCTATGACCTGGTGAACAATGTGCTCTCCTTGGCGAACCAGCGTTCAGTGCCCGGTGATGGTCAAGGCGGACCAATGAGCTCGGTCTACACCTATGACAACCTATATCGCTTGACAAGCGCCACCGGTAACTACACAGGCAGCGCACGGGAAGATGCGTACACCCTCCATATGACGTACGACAACCTCCACAACATCACCGGCAAGTCACAAACGCACACCAGCACCTTCCCAACGGCCACGCTCTCCAACTACGACTTCGCGTACACCTACGAAGGTGAGCGGCCGCACACGCCGAGCAAAGTCGGATACCGCACCTACGACTACGATGCCAACGGCAACTTGAGCGACTGGGACGAGGATGCCCCGCGCATGGGCACGCGCCACATGGCCTGGGACGAGGAGAACCGCCTGCAGGCCGTGAACGATGCCGGCTACGTGAGCCAGTTCACCTACGATGCCGGCGGCGAGCGTGTGCTGAAGAGCCACGGCCCGATGCAAGGCGTCTACATCAATGGTGCACCCGTGGGCCTCATCAATCACCGCGACAACTACACCATCTACGTGAGCCCCTACCTGGTGCAGGCGGAGCACGGCTTCACCAAACATTACTTCATCGAAGGGCAGCGCGTGACCAGTCGTACCGGCAACGGCCACTTCATCACCGGCCCCATGCCTACCAACGGGATCACCGCAGGCCGCGTGAACTACGCCAGCCGCTTCCTCGCCATGCAGCAGGCCGGGCAGCAACAAGTGGTGAATAACGCACCGGCGCCCGGTATTCCGACCCTGGGCGGCTACAACGGCCAGCCGGAGATCAGCGGGAACCCCACCTACCTGAACAACATCGGCACCTATGCCGCGCCCGACCCCAGCGAAGGTTGGCCGATGCCGCCTGTACCACCGGGCGCCCCCGGCACGCCGCCCACGATGACCGTGCCCTCGGTGACGAACGAGACGGTGACCGCTGGCTACGCCTTCATCACCGACGCCAACCAGGCGGAGATGAACCGCTACTTCTTCCACCCGGACCACCTGGGCAGCGCCAGCTACATCACCGGCACGGACGGCACCGCACGCCAGCACCTGGAGTACATGGCCTTCGGCGAAACCTTCGTGGAAGAATACAACGCCACCGGCCCCAGCGACTACCTCTTCAACGGCAAGGAGCAGGACCGCATCACCGGGCTGTACTACTACGGAGCACGTTACTACGATCCGGTGGCGAGCATGTGGGCAAGTGTGGATCCGATGGCGGAGAAGTATGCAGGTATGTCTGCATTCGCATATGCGTTGCTATGCCCACTGCGTCTTACCGATCCTGATGGACGAGACGCACTAGATGTCGTTTCGAACCTATCTGTGGGTTTTGCTGATGCGATGACTTTTGGCCTCACATCGAAGTTCAACAAGTATGTTATGGGTACTGGTGATTTCACGAATACACAATCTGATGCATATAAGGCCGGCGATGCGATTGGAACTGTGTTTAACGTTGTCCTGACTGCGGGAGGTAAAGCTGTAGGTGAGAAAGCTCTTGGTAAGACAATTGAGGTAGGTGGCACTGCTCTTAATGCAGGACTGGAAATGAAAGAGGGGAATCTTCGTCCTGTTGAGTTCATTACCAATTTGGTCGCTGAGAAGGGCTTCAAGAAGATCGGCGGATTGGCTGTTATGGACGAAGCAATGTCAGAATTTGGAAAGCAGATGATTGGGGAGTCGGTAGGTGCTTCTGTTGGAAAATTTGCGAATGGGATATTCCCAAGTACCAATGACGGTAAGAAAGAATTTGATCAGCGCATGAAACAACTACAAGTTCCAGATCCTATGGAAAGAATGGGGTTGAGCAAAGAATGATTTGTTTTTCCCTGCTCCCCCCGCTGGCGCGGATCTGCGATCCGTGTCCCCCGCTATAGCGAATCTCCAAAGGAAGCTGGCGCGGATCCCGCTGATGCGGGACAGGTTCTGCGATCCGTGTCCCCTTTCGACCAACGAAGGATGTGTTGTCTTGGTCGACCCAATAGGTAAGAAGAGTGTTGCTCACAACGAAGAACGAACCATCAAACGCAATACATCATGAAGCAGGCAAGCATCATTCCCACCATCGTACTCATGGCCGCTCTTCTCTCGGCCTGCAAGAAAGAAGGTCCAGCAGGCCCTGCGGGGCCTCCTGGTCCAGTCGGCCCTTCGGGCAACGACAACATCGAGATCTACCACGACGAGACCAGTGGCCAGACACCGTTTCCCATCACATGGACTGGAACGGGTTGGTTTCCAGAACAGCGTTTGATGCACGTGACCATCCCAGCAGGTCTCGACTCAGGTGATATCATTATCGCCCTGGCCCAGTTCCGTGCTTCGGATCTGGACCTTCCCCAGATCCCGGAGCCGATCAGCATCCGTGCGACCAACTTCTTGTCCCTTTCACCCGAAGACGTGCCCGGAAGTGGTGATGGTGTGGACATGAGCAATTCTGCCAATGCAGGTTCCGGATGGGATCCAACAGCCACGAATTCGATGTATTTCAGCCGTAGCTCGACCTACACGTGGGATGGCCCCTCCGTTTCTTCTGCTGAAGTGGCGTTGTTCGTGAAACCCACATCCGGTAATCCGGACTTGCTCATGGACGTCAACTTTGGTGTAGGGCAACTCACGGTCATTGTGCAGCGCTTCGAACCTTAGATCAAACCATGCATCAGATCACAGTCAATTTCCGCTCGGCCCTCGTTGCGGTCTTGCTCGTGGTGGCCAGCAGTATCAACGCCCAACCCGACACCCTCCTCACCCTCTGGTCCGAGCCCCACTTCAAAGGCACCGCACAGCACTTCACGGAGCCGGTCTTGCACCGTATCCTGGCGGGAGAACTACAAGACCACGTGGGCTCATTGGAGTTGGCAGCGGGTTGTGTGGCCATATTCAGCGAGGTGGATGAGGGCAGTATCGGTCCCTTCTTCACCGTGAGCGGTCCGGCGAAAGAGAGGGATATGAGCGCACCAATTGAGGGTATGCCCGCGAAGCGGTTCGTGTCGATCGCACCAGTAGAAGCCGACGAATAGGGTTAGCTCCGGGCTACCTCGTGGCTGCCAACTATTGATCGCCTGCGCTCAGCCCGCTTATGCAGAGAGGGGATGGGGGGTGAGGGGCATTCTCTACCCATTCACCACCTTCACCCGATCTGCAATGTGATCGAACAGGTTCTTCAGCGGCTTCTCCACCATCATCTTCAGGATGGGGTTCAGCTCCCCGTTGAACATCTGCCAGGCCTCGGTGGTGCCTCCGGATTCCTTCAGATGCACGTCCAGCGTGAAAGGAAAGGGGCTCCTTTCGGTGGCTTTATAGCGCACATGGTCAGGCTCCGAGCCACCGTCCAGTTCCAGCCCGATGGTCGCAGCTCCCTGCACCTTGAAGGAGCATGACCTACCGTCGCTCTTCCATTCGCTGATCCTGTCCTTCGGCAGCAACTGCTCGAAGTTGTTCATATCGGTGAGGAAGGTGTAGAGCTCCTGTGCGCTCTTCGCGATCTCCACGTGCTTACTCTCGATGGTGGTCATTTGGTGTTTTTTCGGGAGCCCCTCTCCTTTGGAGAGGGGTTGGGGTGAGGCGCATTGGAGCTGGCTATGCCTTCACGGCATCCCATCCCGCCGGGTCCTTCCTCCATTCATTCAACGATACCACGTCCTTCTCGGTGATATAATCGCTTCGCAGGGCCTGGTCCAACAGGATGCTGTAATTGGTGAGCGCGAACAGGTTCACCTTGGCTTTCGCGAAGGCCTCTCGCGCCTCGTCAAAGCCATAGGTGAAGATGGCGACCATGCCTTTCACCTCCAGGCCAGCATCGCGCAAGGCTTGCACGGCGTTGAGGCTGCTGCCGCCCGTGCTCACCAGATCCTCGATCACCACCACGCTCCGGCCAACGGTGAGGTCGCCTTCCACCTGGTTCTTCAGTCCATGCTCCTTGCTGCCACTGCGCACATAGATGAAGGGGAGGCCGAGATCGTGTGCCACCAGCGCGCCATGGGCGATACCACCGGTGGCCACGCCTGCGATCATGTCCACACGACCGAACTCGTGATTGATGGCATGTACGAACTGCTGTCGGATGTAGGTCCGCACCGCAGGATAGGAGAGCGTCTTCCGGTTATCGCAATAGATCGGGCTCTTCCACCCACTGGCCCAGGTGAAGGGCTTATTCGGACTAAGTTTGACGGCCTTGATCTGGAGCAGGGACTCCGCGACTTTGAGCGCTGGATCGAGGGGTGAGGACATGCCACGAAAGTACGACGTTTACATCGGGGGGAGGGCGCTCGGATTCTGTGAGGGCGAGGATGGGCGGGATGACCGCCGTGTGATCGAGGTCAGGTCCAGGAAGGAATTGCGGGCCGTAGTCGATGAGTTGAACATCGGCGCCGTGGAGGGCGGCGTTGATGTTCGTGGCATCGGGTTCGATGCATGGCAGGCCTTCGGCGATGATCATGTCTTCGTCCTCGCCGCTGGAGGCTTGGTGGTCGATGAAGGCGGCCGCCTGCTGGCGATCAAGCGCCTCGGGAAGTGGGACCTACCGAAAGGGAAGGTGGGGAAAGGAGAGTCCATTGAGGTGGGAGCCGTTCGCGAAGTGCAGGAGGAATGCGGCTTGAAGGTCGTGACCCTCGTTCGCCCGCTGATGAGCACCTGGCACACTTACGAGCGCAAGGGCAAGCCGCATCTCAAACGCACGGACTGGTTCCTCATGCGGGCATCGTCCCACGAGAAATTGACCGCTCAGTCCGAGGAGGACATCGAAGAAGTGCGCTGGCTGGATGAAGGCGGTGTGCGCATGATGGAAGCGGAGACGTATCCGTCTCTGCTGCCTGTGCTCAAAGCCTGGCACTCGTTGTCGCCCTAACGCGAAGCGTCACAACGGAACGTGACGAAGCCGTGTATCCGATGTCTCCAGGATCGGATATGCAAGAAGTGAGTTGACCGCCTTGAAGAACCTAAGGGCGAGGCGTGTTCATGCACACATGCGCGCGACTTGTCCCGCCACAGCGGGATGGTCGCAGGAGCACATGTGTGCTCAATCATCCCACACCTTCAGCCGCTGGCCCTTGTCCGCTTCGGCCCTGGCCTTGAAGAACAGCTCCGCCAGGCCGCGACTCGGCAGCGGTGCAGGTGAACGGGCGAGCTTATCGCCATTCAGCAGGAAGAAGGCGGGCAGACTCCGCAGTCGAAGGTCATCCCGGACCTGCTGTTCGGCCACGGCATGCAACCAGGTCACCTTCGTGGATGCGGGCATGCGTTTGCGATGGGCATTGAACCCTTCCAAGGTCCCGTCCAGGCTGATGATGATGACCGGGATGGCCCCCTTGTACTGCTCGGCCAGCGCGATCAAGCTGGTGATCTCCGCCTCACAATAGCTGCACCAGCCTGCCGTGAAGGCAAGGCATACGGCTCCGCTCAAGAGTTCGTGCAAGTCCTTTTCCTGGCCGCGCTCGTTCTCCAACCGCATGTTCGGCAATGTGCTTCCAACGCGCATCGCGGTGAGCTCGTGCAGGATGTTGGCCGCGATCCCACGATGCGCTGGAAAGGTGCTGTTCGCGGCCACATCCGCGATGATCGCCTCCGCATCCTGGCCCGCTACCAATTGCTCCGCGTGATGCAGGTACAGCTGGTCGATCATCACCAGTTCGGCAAGTCGGTCGTCCTCGTTCAGGAAGTCGTTCCCCTGGAACAGCTTGCGCATTCGGGAGGCGTTCCTACTGCTCGCCACCTTCACCAGCGTGTCCGACTTGTCGCGACGGATCCGCTCCAGGCTCTCACCGAACAGGCTGCGGATCAGGCGCGCGTATTCCGGATCATCATAGGAGACGGGCTTGGACCGGATGAAGGTCTCATACAGGTCGCGGTCATGCGTGCGGGGTCCGACGTACAACCCGGCGATGCTGTTCGCTAGGTAGCTCTTGAACCATGGGTCGTCCACCTCCCCGTAGAATCGCCGCAGTTTGACCGCGAAGCTGTCGACATGGACCTTGGATAGCACAGGTGTCACGAATAACGTTGGTGGACGGGACGAGGTATCAGGCTTGGTGGTTCCTGCCTTGCGTTGCACCTCCAGCACCTGCATGCCAGCGGCTTCATCCGTGGCCAGGTCCTCTGCGATGAACGCATCGATCCGCTCGTTCAGATCGGTCGTCAAGGCATTGATATCCATCGGGTCGATGCCGGTGAATTCGATCCCCAGCTGTGCA
>JAKQEI010000224.1 GCA_029573495.1 Bacteroidota bacterium
TGCCCACGCAATGCGCACTTCCGGCCACGCCCAGGATGAATGCGGTGGCCAGTAACCCGTTCATGGCACGAAGACCTTCTCCTCCGTGTAAAGTTCGTCTCCCTGGACCGTCCACGTCAGTGCCGCATTGTATCGACCAGGTAGGAGGTCCACATCGGCGACCATCACCAGCCCGCTATCGGTCCGGAAGTGGATCGACCTGTCCGCCTTGGGAGCATTCGGCCTTAACAAGGCAAGCTCCCCGGCGATCGGCTCACCGGCCAGTTCCGCAGGGAATCGGAGCACCACCAGGTTCCGCTCAAAGTCCATCCTGACCGGCGCAGAGAACCTCTGGGCCTTGACCATGCCATCGATCCGTTGCTGGAACCGCAGCTCCTCCGCATAGTAGTCCTCCGTCACCAAGGGCTCCGGGTTCTGTGAAGCTTTCACGAGGAACCACGCCATCATGGCGGCGAATGCGATGAGCGCTGCTGCGATGCCTTTTCCCCAGTTCATTCCTTGCTGGTATTGTTCATCCTTCCTTCTTTGCGGTCATCGGGCCTACGAACGAAGTCTTGACCTTCTCGAGAAGCTTGTCCCCGCTGTAGACACCGATCACGAGCTTCGTCTTCACACCCTGCAACTGACCCTTCGATAGCACGATGAACAACTCGCTCTGTACGAGCTCACCGGCCTTCGGTTCGAGCGGCTTCCCGACCAGTTCGATCTCCCCTTCCATGTCCAGCAGCTCGAGGCGCAACGGCAGGTCGCGATGCGTCTTGTTCACCGTCTTGATCGCATAGAGGTTGCTGATCCGGCCATCCGGACGCTGCTGATACAGGACACCGGGTGTACGCAGGATGGTGCTGTCCACATCGGTCCGCAGCAGGATCAGCATGAGCAGGACACCTACGATGGCAGTGAGCACCCCGGTGTAAGCCTTCATACGCGCCGAGAACACGAAGGGTCGCTTCTCGGCGATCCCCGCCTCACTGTCATACCTGACCAGCCCGGTCGGCAGCCCCACGCTCTCCATCATGTGGTCACAGGCATCGATGCAGGCTGTGCAGTTCACACATTCCAGCTGGGTACCGTTCCGGATGTCAATGCCGGTGGGACACACATGCACGCAGGCCTTGCAATCGATGCAATCGCCCTTCCCAGCTTCGCTCCGCACCTCCCCCTTGCGGAAGAGACCCCGGGCCTCACCACGAACATGGTCGTAGGCGATCACGACGCTCTTGCGGTCGAGCAGCACACCCTGAAGTCTACCGTAGGGGCAGACCGTGGTGCAGGCCTGCTCGCGGAAGAAGGCGAAGTTGGCGTAGAACACGGTACTGAAGATGAGCAGGGCGATGAGCCCTCCGGCGTGCTGCGAAGCGGGCTCCCGGATGATCCTGAGCAGTTCATCACTACCGATGAGGTAGGCCAGGAAGGTGTTCCCGATAAGGAAGCTGATCGTGAAGAACAACAGGTGCTTCGTCGTCTTCTTGATCAACTTGTCATTGGTCAACGGACCCTTGTTCAGGGCCTGTTGCTGCTTCCAATCACCTTCGATCGCGTATTCGATCCGGCGGAAGACCTGCTCCATGAACACGGTCTGCGGGCAGGCCCATCCGCAGAACAAGCGTCCGAAGGCGACCGTGAAGAGGGCCACGAAGACGATGAAAGCGATGAAGCCCATCACGAAGATCAGGAAGTCCTGGGGCCAGAACGCCTGACCGAAGAACACGAAACGGCGCTCGAGGATGTTGATCATGAGCACCGGCTCCCCGCCGATCCGCAGAAAGGGCCCCACGAACAACAGGGTCAGGAGCGCATAGCCCACCCATTGCCGCCAGCGGGTGAACTTGCCGCTCGGTTTCTTGGGGTATACCCACACCCGCTTACCCTCCTTGTCCACCGTGGAGATGGCATCACGGAAACTCTCATCACGCTTGATATGGGCTGGTTGCGGGGCCATGCTTGGTGCGATGATCGCGTTCACCGGAGCCATTCCTTGTCACCTGGCTCAAGCGAA
>JAKQEI010000225.1 GCA_029573495.1 Bacteroidota bacterium
CTTCACGGTCGCCTTCGGACGCTTGTTCTGCGGATGGGCCTGCCCGCAGACCGTGTTCATGGAGCAGGTCTTCCGCCGGATCGAGTACGCGATCGAAGGTGATTGGAAGCAGCAGCAGGCGCTGAACAAGGGGCCGCTGACCAATGACAAGTTGATCAAGAAGACGACGAAGCATGTCCTGTTCTTCGCCATCAGCTTCCTGATCGGGAACACCTTCCTCGCCTACATCATCGGAAGTGATGAACTGCTCCGGATCATCCGTGAACCGGCATCACAGCATACGGGCGGGCTCGTCGCGCTGCTCATCTTCAGCGGTGTATTCTACGCCAACTTCGCCTTCTTCCGCGAGCAGGCATGCACCACCGTTTGCCCGTATGGTCGTTTGCAGGGCGTGCTGCTCGACCGCAAGAGCATCGTGATCGCCTACGACCATGTTCGTGGTGAGGCACGCGGACTCTTCCGCAAGGGGGAGGTGAGGAGCGATGCCGGGAAGGGGGATTGCATCGATTGCAAGGCCTGCGTGCATGTATGTCCCACCGGCATTGACATCCGGAACGGCACCCAGTTGGAATGCGTGAACTGCACAGCCTGCATCGATGCCTGTGACCACATGATGGAGAGCGTGGGGCTGCCGACCGGGCTGGTCAGGTATGACAGTGAGGCGGGGATCGCCGAGAAGCGACCCTTCGTTTTCTCGGCGCGTATGAAGGCGTACACCGGGGTGCTCACGGCCATCGTAGGGGTCCTGCTCACGCTGATCCTGCTGCGCACCGATGTGGATAGCACCATCCTCAGGACACCGGGAGTCCTCTACCAGCAGCGTCCGGATGGCCGGATCAGCAACCTCTATGCGATCAAGACGGTGAACAAGACGCATCGCGATCTGCCGCTACGGTTGGAGCTGCTGGATAGGGAAGGGGAGATCGAACTGGTGGGTAAACCACTTGAACCGAAGGCCGGTGAACTGGTGCAGAGCGAGCTCTTCATCGTGCTGCCCAAGGATCAGTTGCAAGGGGTGAAGACCAAGCTCGTGATCGGGGTGTATAGCGGGGACAAGCTCCTCGAGAAGGTGAGGACCTCCTTCGTGGGCCCCATGACAAGTCAGAAGAACGGATGATCAACGACATCAACGCATGAACTGGGGAAAAGGAGTCACACTTGTTCTTGTGGCGTTCGCTGCCATGATGGGCTGGTTCCTCGTGAAAGCTTCACAGAACCCGGAGCCCTTGGTGACGGAGGATTACTATGCAGAGGAGCTGCGGTTCCAGCAACGGATCGATGGCATGGTCAAGGCCCAGAGGTTCTCTGCGCCGGTCAGGATGGACTTTGAGCGGAAGCTGGTGGTGCTCCGATTCCCTGCGGAACTGGCCGGTGAGCCGATCGCCGGGGAGCTTGCCTTGTTAAGGCCGAATGCTCCCAAGGCGGACAGGTCGATCCACTTCCGGACCGACAGCGGGGTGGTGATGGTCGCCGATGTGGACCTCCTTCCTGGTCGATACAATGCGGCACTGACGTGGACGGTCCAGGGAGACGAACTTTACACGGAGGAGAAGGTCTTCGTGCCATGAACGGGTTACTGGCCACCGCATTCATCCTGGGCGTGGCCGGAAGTGCGCATTGCGTGGGCA
>JAKQEI010000250.1 GCA_029573495.1 Bacteroidota bacterium
CGCCATGTACCTGCTCGTCACCGCGCGCAAGGGCATCAGCAGCGTCCAGCTTCACGCGCAGATCGGCGTCACGCAGAAAACCGCGTGGTTCATGCTCCAACGGCTCCGCGAGGCTTGCGGCAACGACCCTACCGAACTGGCGGGTATCGTGGAAATTGACGAAGCCTACATCGGCGGCAAGGAGGCCGCGAAGCACGAAAGCAAGCGGCTGAACCTTGGCCGTGGCGGTGTCGGCAAGACTGCCGTGATCGCCGGTCGAGAGCGCGATAGCGGGCGCGTCAAGGCGGAGGTCCGCGCCAGCGTAACCGGACGCAACGCGGTCGGCTTCGCTCACCGGCACGTTCAAGTCGGCTCGACCATCCACACAGACGAGAGCGGCATCTACAGCCGCGTTGGCGGGTTGCTCTACCGGCACGAAACCATCAACCACGGCGCTGGCGAATACGTGCGCGGCGATGTGACCACGAACGGCATCGAGAGCGTGTTCGCGCTGCTCAAGCGCGGACTGCACGGGGTCTACCACCACGCTTCGCCGAAGCACCTGCACCGCTATGTCGGGGAGTTCGCTTTCCGGCTTGGTGACGGCGACGTGAAGAACCACACGCTGCACCGGCTCGACCGCATGTTCGCCGCTGCAATCGGCCAGCGTCTCACCTACAAGGAACTGATCGCATGAGCGACGCAATCCGCGCCATCCTCGACGCCGTAACAGACCGCGTTCTCGCCTACCGCCCGAAGGAGAAGGGCGAGTGGGCAAAGCGAACCGAGCGCAAGGTGAAGCGCCAGCGCAAGAAGGTCGAGGCGGATGACTAATGACCTCGGGAGTCATCTATATAATTCCCAACATGAAGGTGGTGCTGGACAAGCTGGAACAACTGGTGGCCGACGCCACCGCAGCGAACGGACCGAAGTCATGAGCATGAAGAAGTTCAAGACCGTTGAAGAATTGCTGGAAGACCCGGCCCGATGGATCAAGGCAACTGGTGCCGTGACTGCCGAAGGCAAGGCAGTGTCTGTGGACCACAAGGACGCCTGCGCCTTCTGCCTGGTCGGCGCACTGTCCAAAGTCTACGGCCACGGCTACGACTTGCAGCTTGCCAAGGAAAAGGTGCGGGCTGCCATCAGCAGGCGACTGGATGATGTCAGACTGCCTTACAGCAAGATCATCTACTGGAACGACGATCCGGCGACCACCCACGCCGATGTCATGGAAGTTGTGAGGGAAGCACATGTCTGAAAACTTCGACCGATTCCACGGGATCGTGACTGTCTGCATCGGCGCTGGTCTGATCGGGCTGCCGGGTTCCATCGGGTTCGGATTCCTGACCATGTGGTGTCACTTGTTCGAACTGTCTGGCGTTGACGTGCCAGACGGATTGCTGACAGGGCTGGCACGTTTGACCATTGGCAGCATCACCGTCCTGTTCGGTGCCATCTTCACGGCGATCTTCGCGGCGGTGCACTATGCTGAATGAACTGACGGCCATTGCAACGATCCCACCACTGGCTGTCCTGTTCGTGATCGGCATGTGCTGGGCGCTGTCGAAGAAGTAAGCCATGGCAGTCAACCGGCAGATTATGGTCTACACCGCCAAGGGCTGGGCATTCGAACCACACCCGAACGATGCCGTGGCCCTGCACGTCCGTGGCTTCGCCAACAGGGCTGAACTGATCCGTGGCGTCCGGGCTGCGCTTCCGTGCAGCTGTCGCCGCTGTAAGGCGGTTGACGGCATCACCGGCTGACGGCAGACTGCAAGCTGGAAAGGACATCCCATGAAGACCGTCTGGCTTGCAGTCTACATCCTGACATCGAACGGCTGGCACCTTGGCGACCAGCTGGACGGCTGGGCACCGCGCCGACAGCCAGACATGGCCACATGCGTGGAGCGCAAGGACTTCGCCAACAGCACCATCCCGCCGGACGGAATCAAGCAGTGGGCATGGGTGTGCTGCGAAGGACCGATCCGCGATCACGAACGGCTGGAAGCACCCAAGGTGGTGGACCGCCTGATCCTGCTTGGGCTGCTGCGTCTTCACCATCCGTTTACCATGTGACGACCTGACGCTGGACGTGTCCGAATTGCGTGGCTAGGGTTCGGACAGTTGAACACGAACTGAAAGGAACTGACCATGACTGCTTCGTTCACCCTGATGACCCAGAAGACCATCGCCAAGCTGGAACTGGCTGGCGTGGACGCCATCGAAGTGGCAGCAGTGGTGCAGCAGCATCGCATGGCCCAGCGCAATCAGGGTGGCCGCTACGTGCAGCCCAAGCGCGAAGCCATCCGGGCTGCCGTCAAGTACATGGCACCCGACGCCGCGATGACTGCCGTGGTGTCCGTGGTCATGAACCCCGATGACAGTGTTGACTGCATCAAGATTGGCCGCCGTGGTGGCGTGACCATCCTTGCGAACCTGCTGGACCAGCGCGGCACCGCCGTCTGATCCAGCCCATTAACCCGAACAGGAGAACTGACCAATGGCTACCACCGAAGAAATCAAGCAGCGCTGTGCCGAACAGAACGCCAAGCTGGAAGCCAGCTGTGTGGCCGACAGGGTGAACTGCGCGAAGGGTGCTTTCCTGATCGACGCTGGCGACTGGGCCATGCGCCACACGCTGGACCTGATCCTGCAAGAACTGTATGACTGGTATGGACCGGACGAAGCCTTCAACGTTTCGATGGAGTTCAGCCCGTCTGATCTATGCCACAAGCTGCGCATTGCCAACATGGGCAAGACCGTGGCAGTGTATCTGCAATACAGCTGGCACCGGATCGGTTTGCACAAGGCACTGGAAGCATGTGGCGTTCAATACTCGTATCAGCACTGGCCGCCCTATACTGGACGACCGACTGTTCCGGCGGAAGTGTTCATGCAGCCCAGCTAAAGCACCCACCTGCCGGGCAGCACGACCCCTACCATGGCGTGCACAATCCCTACACGAAGCTGCCGTGCTGCAATGGCGAAGACTGCCAGCCAGTCAACATGGAACAGGTGGAGTTCGATTCGGACGCCGGGCTGATCTGGGTGACGGAAGCAGACGGCCAGCGGTACAGCTTCCCCATGGATCAGGTGCAGCCCAGCCACGACCACCGGATGCACTATTGCCGCTGGAAGGTGGCACCGAAGGGCTGGGACCGCGAACAGGTGGAACGCTACACGAAGCCGATCCGCTGCTTCTTGGTGCCGGGCAGCACCTGATCGAAAAGTCAAGGCAGCCGTGGCCTGTGGCCTGTGCTAAGACACCCGCGTCATCAACACAGGAGACAGACACATGCCCGCATCGCTTGCTGAAGACTTTGCCTACTGGCTGGCCAACCCGTCCAGCCCGGCGTTCAACGAAGGCACCAACATGGTGGAATTCTGGGGCGGTTACGATGGCCTGATCAGCTTCCTGAACGAAGCTGGGATGCTGTCGCACCCGGACATCGCCACCCAGCGCAGCGGTTCCATTATCTGGAACACGCACCTGTCCGGCCAGACCTTCCATGGTGTGACCTTCACCACCTACTACGGCACCGGAAATCAGCCGATCATTTGCGCCGTGAACTTCTGACCGACTACCAAGCATTAACCATGCGACAACCCGCCACTGGACAATCCCGGTGGCGGGTTTATTGTTGGCTTCATCGAACTGACCACGAACAAGGAACTGACCAATGACCCTGACCTTCGAAACCGGCAAGACCTACAGCACCCGCAGCATCTGCGACCACGACTGCATCATCAGCATCACCGTCGAACGCCGCACGGCCAAGATGGTGGTGACGACCGAAGGCAAGCGCCTTCGCATCGTTGAAGACTACAAGGGCAACGAAGCCGTGTATCCTTGGGGCAGCGGTTACAGCATGTGCCCGATGATCGGCGCAGACGATGTGAGGGCATGAACATGGGCATCCTTCTCACCCGCTGGGCACCTGTTGAAGAAGCACCGATCCACCACGTGGAAGTGTGGTTCGACCACTACACCCGCGTGTGGACCGTGCAGCGCATGACCGTCGCCTGCGACCAGATCGGCCACGCTGAACACGCCCACGCCAAGTCTGACGCCATCAGCACCGCCCGCAGCTATGGCGTGCCAGTGCATGTCTACAAGAACGGAAACCAACTGGACAGGACCATCAAACCATGACCAAGCCACGCGCACCACAACACGTCATCAATCGCCTGAAGGAACTGCGCAAGGTATGTTCCATGGAGACGGCACGCTTCGGGATGCCGACTGAAAAGGTGACGTTGACCGGACCAGTCTTCCATGGCGAAGACACCCACATGGTGGTGGATGACTTCATCAAAAAGCGGACCAGTCCGTGGCGGCAGACGTGGGTTCTGCCGGAACTGGACAAACTGATCGACTGGGCAACAGGAGAATAAGCCACATGACTGACACCAAGCCGACCAACCCGAAGGACGCCATCGGCAACCGCAAGCTGTCCACATTCTTCATCCCACCTGCGGGCATCATCGAACAGGCCAAGGCGCACTTCGACGGTGCCGTGAAGTACAGCGCATTCAACTGGCGCGAAGCTGGCGTCCGTGCGTCCGTGTACATCGCAGCCATCGACCGGCACCGGATGGCCTTCCTTGACGGGGAAGACTTCGCGCCGGACAGCAAGGTCCACCACCTTGGGCACATTGCCGCCTGTTGCAACATCATGCTGGACAGCATTGCCATCGGCAACTTCGTGGACGACCGCCCACCGCCGGGCACATTCAGCTGTGACGTGGCTGCTGCCAACGACTGGGTGGCCGCCCGGCTGGAACGCCACGAACGTGAACTGGCTGCGAAGATCGAAGCCAACCTGAAGGGACGCTGACATGCACAGGAACTGGAAGGTCTATGGGGAAGTGAACCCCACGCCTGCCAAGGGCGGCAAGAAGGTGACGCAATACATTCTGATGCACTACACACCGGAGAAGCTGCCGGTGGTGTTGAAGACATCCGGCGGACTGCCAGACATTTTCACCACCGCAGCCATCGCCCAGCAGTGGGCTGACCAGCTGAACGAATGGGACAAGAAGTTGTCCATCACTGTCCGTCAGCAGGATGCCTGCATGGACATGATCAACAAGCTGTGCGGGATGAAGAAGACGTTGACCGACATGCGACGGTCGCCGGATCGCTACAAGGCAACCAAGGATGTCATCGGCAACATCCTGCACGAAATTGACGAAGCCATAGAATGGAACATTTCACTGTCCGCCACCTGCGACCGCAGCATCATTGAAGTGTGCCAGACCGCGAAGAACGAAGCCAACTACAAGCCGCGCTACGTGCAGCGGCACTGAACAGGAGAACGGAACCATGAACACCAACACCACCAGCCCGGACATCACCGGCCTGCCTTACTACACCACCAGCTTCAACCGCGCCATGGCGTCCGGGCTGACCGCCTTCGACATGCGCGACCAAGCTGGCCAGCTTCAGGCGCACGCACTGCGCTACCACCGCGAAGCAGCTGCCATCGCCGCACAGGCGTGGTTCGACGCTGCCGAAGCCGTGGCGCTGGGCAAGCGGATGGAGTGCGCGGCATGACAGTCGTGGTGGTCGGGCAAGACCCGAAACAGTTCAAGGAAGTCAGCTGCCGCAACTGCGGCGCACGGCTGCGCTATTGCCGCGACGATGTGGAACATCGTTCCTATACCTGCTGCGGGAAGCCGGAAAGTGATGACATGATCCAATGCCCGCAGTGCACCCACTGGGTGACTGTGTAACAGGAGACGGACACATGAACATCATGATCGAATGCAAGTTCGGTGGCTATCAGGGACCGACCACGGAAGTGCGGCTGAAGCTGGATGCAATCGACACCGCTGGCCTGCCACTGGCTGAAAAGACGCTGGGTGATGCCTTGGACAAGCAAGGCAGGGAACCCGTGTCCCAGACGCTGGCGCGGCTGCTGTCTGTCGCCATCCAGATCGAAGCAGCTGCCGACATGAAGGAGCGGATGTGATGCGCCACAAGAAGATGACAGCCAACACCGTTGACGAAGTGCGGTGCTGGGTGGAGACGACAGCACACCACAAAGCTGGCTGGGAGTTCGACAAGGACGGTCAGCCCAGCCACCTGCGGCTGACCGGCTCACACGAAACCCTGCGCATTCCAGTGGCCCTGAAGGAACGGTGCTTCCTGCGTGGTGGCGATGCCTACGACAGCAGGATGTATCGCTGGGACCACCACGCCGAACGCCGGCCGCTGGGCTGACATGACTGCACACGACTGGTGCGACACCATGTTCTATTGCCGCAAGTGTGGGATGGCGCAAGCATCGTTCTTCAACGACAAGCGGCCCTGCACGACAGCAGACAACGTGGTCGGAATCAGTCACTGGGTGCGACGCCGCAGCTTCGGGCTGAAGCTGGGAATGAACCTGAACGAAGGGAAACAGGAATGACGATGACGAAGCAAACGATGAAGCCACGGATCACCGCGTCCGACATCCGGGCAGCCATGCTGAAGAAGTGGTGCGAACCGGAATGGGCAGTGATGTGGGAAGTCAGCAACGGCACTGGCGCACGTGGCGGCATCCGCTACGCCGACGCCATCATGATGTCCCTGTGGCCTTCCCGTGGTCTGGAACTGCATGGCGTGGAAATCAAAGTCACCAAGCACGACTGGCGCAAGGAAGCCGCAGACCCGACCAAGGCAGAAACCATTGCCGCCTACTGTGACCGCTGGTGGGTGCACACCCCGCCGGGCATAGTGGACCTGACCGAGCTGCCACCGGCATGGGGACTGCGGGAGTGGACAGGCAAGCAGTGGAATACTGTCAAGGATGCGGAACGCACTGACGCGAAGCCTATGGACCGGACCTTCCTTGCCGCCCTGCTGCGCCGCAACGACGAAGGGATGAAGCGGCACGCCCGCGACATGCTGGAAGCCGAACGTGCAGTCATAGAACGCCAGTTCAACAACCGTGTGGAATTGCGGATCAAGCAGGCAACCCGTGAACATGAAAGCCTGACGTGCGCTGTGAACACCTTCGCTGCCCAGACGGGACTGGACATCCGGCAATCAGCGTGGGGAGCATGGGACTTCGACAGCATTGCGCCACTGATCAATGCCTTGAAGGGCCGGGACATCGACTGGACGATCCAAGCCGTGAAGTCCATGTCCACCCAGCTGAAGCAGCTGACTGACAGGATCGAACCGGCCATCGAAGCCATGGAAGCATTGAAAGGGAAGACCGATGGATCAGCGTGAAGACTGGATCGACTACGACCGCTTCAGTGCAGAACTGAACCCGTGGCACCGATTCTTCTACAAGCTGACCGTGGGCATCGTCTTCATGGCCCTGTTCCTGATGACGGTGACAGTCATCATCACCACGGTGGCCTGCTTCGTCAGTTTCGCCATCACCGGCGGCCTGCCTGACATGATGCCTGCCGCCCGTGCAGGTGCCTTCGCCCTGCTGCTTGGTCTGTTCGGCATGCTGATCCGGGTGGTGCATGCCTTACTGTTGTCACGCCGGTGGCCAACGCCAGCAGCCTATGAACGGTGGGCGCGTGACCAGTTCAGCAGCCAGCAGATCAGGCAGTCGATTGACGAAGCTGACGAAGCCATTGCTGTGGCCTTGCGCAAGGTGGGCAAGGCAGTGGCCGACAACGCAAACCGCAAGAAGGGCTGATCATGTACATCACCGAAATAAACGGCGGCCTGAAGACCGTCATCACCGAAGCCGATGTGAAGGCAGCCAAGGCAGTGTGCCAGCGTGCAGTGGACGGCGCTTTCCAGCGGTTCACTGATGATGAACGGTGGTGGGATCGGCTGCCGCCTGCCATCCGTATAGCCATCCACAACGACTTCGACCGACGCTACTGGGCGCAGCTGGCACCTGAATGGATGCCGGAACCAGACGACATCGACAAAACGTCCATGACAGCTGAAATCCACTGGCGAATCGTCGGCAAGACCGTGGAAGGCAGGAAGCTGGAAAAGATCAGTTTCTTCTTCGCGGACCACCCGGCCTTCGAAATCCACGCTGCAACAATAAGGTGAGACGATGCCAAGATCAGGAACGCATGGTGAGATTATCAGCTGGTGGACCGACGACGACATCCGTGCGGCCATCGACTTCGCGCCGCCGTGGTATGGGTGCAGCAGCCTTTACATCAAGGATGGCAGGCTGCTGAATCGGAATGTGCCGATCCTGCCGGTGGTCCTGATGCGCGACATCGTGGACACGCTGGCCGACCAGTATGCCATGATGGACGGCTACGGCTATGGCATGATGGAGAACCACGAAACCCTGTCCACCATGGTCGAACAGCTGCGCAAGAGCGGGCACACCCCGTTCATCGGCTACACGTTCACATGGAAAAGCATCACCCCGGATCAACGCTACCGTGTCAACGTGCCGAAGGCATGGCTGGTGCCACGGCAGTGCAGGAAGGCAAAAGCAGCATGAGAAGGAAGACCAAGCGCAACTGGCGCATGTCAATCCGGTACTGGTTCGGATGGCCGACCGTATCACTGAAGCTGAAATCTGGATCGGTTATCAATCTGCACGTGCACAGCTTCAAGTTCGAAGAAACAGCGGACGGGGACATCCTGATCGACTGGGGTGGCTCACACCGCAAGCGTCAGTTGGTGTGGGTGGACCTGACGCAACTGGAAGCTGTCGAATTCCTGTGATTTTGGGCTGCCGGATGGTGGGCCATGGCTTTGGATTGACTGGGCTTCATGGCTTGGCACCAAGGCTGCTAAACCGGGTGATAACACGTTAAGCCCAAGCAATCGTTGACGGTTCCGGGCTGGTGTCAAGCTGCCAGTGGATCGCAAGTCCCCAGACCTTCACGCGCGTGTGCGTGCATGTGCGTGTGCGTATGTGAGAGGAATTGCCAACCTTCTTGGCATTGGAACTGAAAGCCCAAAGGAACCAAGAAGATAAGGTGTTATCAGTCTCTTATATTGACTTGTCAGTAAACTAGAAAACCAAACAACTACAACTGCTTCAACCACCGTCGTGACATTCTGACGCAGGTGCGGATCGCTGCCTTGGGCTGTGGGCTGATGGACCCCGCCGCCTGCCATCTGTCGAGGAAACCGCTTCGCGTGCGCGGGTGAGTCTGCTACAACTTGCAGACCGACATCCCCGACACGGACAGGACCATGGCGAAGAAGAAGACCATCACCATCAACACAGGGCAGCCGGGCTGGAAGGCTGAAGACGTGGCCAAGATCGTGGCCGACGCCAAGAAGGCTGTGGAGACGAAGAAGACCCGCACGGCGCGGACCATGGCGGAAGCCAAGATGATCCCGCCGGGAGAATTGCCGGATGCGCCGTCCGTCCGGCCCGTCCATGCCGTCATTGAAGACGACCAGATGCACAGCGACCTGCCTGCGGCCCGTGCTGTCGTGCGTGCACGTGTGGAACAGCTGGACACGGCTGGCCTGCCGGAAGTCCCTGAAGACCAGCAGCCGGACTATCACCAGATGGACGTGCTGATCCGGGCATGGCTTGAAGGGCAGAAGCATCTGAAGTCCGTGGACCCGGACACCGCCAAGGCATACGCGGACGGCGCATACCATGCACTGGTCACAGGCAAGCGGCAGGGTGTCGATCTGTACAGCAGCCCGAAGCTGCAAGCGGAGTTCCTTTACGTCTATGAACGCATTGGCTTCATCCAGACCAGCTGCGACATCGTGGGGACCACCGCTGCGGCGGTGCGTTATGCGCGGATCAACAACCCCATGTTCGCGGCCTTGTTCGAAGAAGCCTTCCAGCGATACAACGACAGCATCGTGAAGGAAGTGCACCGCCGGGCAGTGGAAGGCATCGAACGCCCGATGATCTATGACGGCAAGCTGGTGAAGGACGACGATGGCATCGTGGTCAAGGAACGCCACTACAGCGACCAGCTGCTGATGAAGCTGTGGCAGTACCGCGACCCGACCGTGATGGACAAGTCGCTGGTGACGATTGAACGCAAGGGAAGCGACTTCGATGAAGGCGGCAAGTTCGACATGACCAAGCTGACCTACGAACAGCGGCAGCTGTTCCTGCGCTTCGTTGAATCGCTGGCGGACAAGCCATCACCAATCGACAAGGCTGGTGCGACCGATCTGGAAGTGACCGACGAATGAAGGGTGTGACCGACATCAACGAAGATCGGCACCGCGACGACAACCGCATGGCCGCCATGTTCGACTGGGCTTCCCGTGCAGCCCATGATCCTGAAGTGGCCAAGGAATTCAACGTGGCGGCGGGTGCCCGTGTGGCGCAGAAGCTGAACGCCGAAGAAAAGCTGATCGACTTCATCGAACAGGGCTGGCACACGCTGGAACCGTCCACCCCGTTCAAGCGCACGTGGTCCATCGAAGCGATCTGCGACCACCTGCAAGCCGTGACCACTGGCGACATTAAGAAGCTGCTGATCAACGTGCCGCCCGGCTTCACCAAGTCGATGACCACCGCTGTGTTCTGGCCTGCTTGGGAATGGGGACCACGCAACCGACCGCACATGCGCTACATCGGCATGTCATACGCGGACAAGCTGTCCATGCGCGACAACGTGCGCTGCCGCGACCTGATCAAGTCGGAGTGGTATCAGGAACGCTGGGGATCGACCTTCGACTGGAAGGACGACCAGAACCTGAAGTCGTACTATGAGAACACCGCCACCGGCTGGCGGCTGGCTGCGTCCAGTGGTTCGGCACTGACCGGCTTCCGTGGCGACCGCCTGCTGCTTGACGATCCACACAGCGTGCGTGGTGCCGACAGTGACGTGAAGCGGCAGGACACGATCCAGTGGTTCAGTGAAACGCTACCCACCCGCGTCAACAACAAGCAGTCAGCCTTCGTGGTGATCATGCAGCGGGTGCACGAAGAAGACGTGTCCGGCGTGATCTTGGCGAAGGAACTTGGCTACACCCACCTGATGCTGCCAATGGAGTTCGAAGAAGAACGCCGCTGCTACACCGTGGTGAAGCCGACATGGATGGCGCGACCGACCATCCACCGCGTGGCCAAGATACCACAGACCGACATGTGGGTGCGCGAAGGACAGCCGCTGCCTGACGGTTACGAGAAGCACGAAGGCAAGCTGATCTATCGGCCCATGTACCTGCAAGACCCGCGCACCGAAGACGGCCAGCTGCTGGCACCGGAACGCTTCGACACCGAACAGGTGGAAGAACTGAAGCAGCAGCTGCGTGCATGGGGCGGCACCTACGCCGAAGCCGGACAGCTGCAACAGCGACCGGCACTGCGTGGTGGCGGCCTGTTCAAGCGTGACCTGTGGGCCATCGTGGACAACATACCGGACGTGCTTATGTTCGAAGTGGGCGGCTGGGACTTCGCAGCCACGGACAGCAAGCAGGCGGCCTACACCTGCCGCGTCCGCATGGGACTGCTGCGTGATGGCCGCACGATCATCACCAATGTGACCCGCGTGCAGAAGGGACCAAATGAGACGGAAGCCTTCATCGAAGCCACGGTGAAGGAAGACGGCTATGACATCGTGCAGGACATGCCGCAAGACCCCGGACAGGCAGGCAAGGTGCAGAAGTCTTCGCTGATCGGGATGCTGGAAGGCTATCCCGTGTTCTTCAGCCCGGAGTCGGGCGACAAGGCCATGCGTGCCATGCCGCTGGCGGCGCAGCAGGAAGGCGGCAAGGTGCTGCTGTTGCGTGGTGGCTGGAACAGCGACTTCGTGAACGAAGCGTCCACCTTCCCGGCTGGCAAGTTCAAGGACCAGATCGACGCAGCCAGCCGCGCCTATGGTCGGCTGCTGATCCGCAAGCGGCAGGAAGAAGTGACCGGCGATGGTGGTGGCGAAGCGGGAACCCCGTGCTGATCTATCATGCTGCATCATTGGCAGCTTCTGATCTGCGTTAGCGGATCATTAACCACGCGGCGATCCGGGCATTGCCTTCTGGGCTGTTGTCGTCATAATGAGGCTTCAACTTTGAACAGGAGAACTGACCATGTACCGCTTCCGCGCCACCACCTTCGCAGTCTACGTCCGCCACGCCGATGGCGCAGCGCAGGCTGATGTCACCGTCGCCCGCGACCGCAAGCAGGCCATCGGCCAGCTGCGCCGCAAGTACGGTGCCGAAGCATCCTTCAAGCTGACCGATCTGCGCGATGTCCACGCCGACGATCTGCACCACTACGTGGACGTGCCGTGCTTCCTGCACAACCGTCCGCTGGCACCCGGCGCACTGCTGGACAACTGATCCAACCCAAACAGGGGAACTGACCAATGTCCTTCGAACAACTTGCCGACCGCGAATATGCCCGCAACGTGGGGCGCGAAGACCCGACCGCTTGCTGGGTGCTTTCTGACCGTGATGTCTGGTATCGCAACCCGTTCTATTCCGGCCCGATGCAGCCGCACCCGGAAGACGATGCCGACATGTACGAAGAAGCCGACGAAGCCGACGAAGCAGGTGGCGGCACCTTCGCCACCATCACCGAAGCCGATCTAGACGACATGCCGTTCTGATCATCACCCCGCCCTGCGACCGCCTGCCACGTTGACTACACGGCAGGCGGTTCTGCATTCTGGGCAACCCAACACAGGAGACGAACCAATGACTGAACCGATTGCACAGTTCTTCGCCTACCAACACCTGCCGCCGCACTTGCAGCCTGTCAGCAAGCCGTTCTTCGATCTGGCGGAAACGATCATCGAAACCCTGCCACGCAACCCGGAACGGACTGTCGCCCTGCGCAAGCTGCTGGAAGCGAAGGATGCTGCCGTGCGTGCCGCGATCTTCAAGGACCATGACGCATGACCGACGACTTGCACGCAAATCAGCGATACTGGCTGCTGGACGCCCGTGCCCATGTTCGCGCATGGAACCAGCACCACGCATGGATGCGTTCATGGAACCGGCCATTGTCCGCCGAAGAAACTGCGGCACGTGACAAGGCTGAACGGGAACGGGCTGCCAAGCGTGCTGCCAGCGAAGCCAAGCAGGCAGCTATTCGTGAAGAACGTGAGGCAGCCCAGCAGCGCAAGCGCGACCAGTTGCGCCGTGGCTGGGTGGATCACCGCTGGAACAGGCGCGACGACATCCGCGACCATCCTGTTCTTCTCGCATGGCCCCGACGACCAAGCTAAGTGCTTGCAACCTTCCCCGGCCATCACTATGCTGGCACCGTGATCACCAGCGCCGGACGCGGCAGCTGAACTGAAGGACTCACCATGGCTTCGATGCTGGAAAACATCCTGCAAACAATCGGCGTTGAACGCACCAAGCCCACCCCGACCAAGGAAGTGGGTTCCAGCGGCACCGTCATCTATGGCGGCCTGATCGACCACCGCGAAAAGAACGCGGCCCTGACCGGCGACCGGCGCTATGCCACGTTTCAGAACCTGATGGTGAACACGTCTGTGGTCGCGGCCAGTGCACGGCACTTCCTGAACCTGATCGCCAAGGCGGACTGGAAGGTGGAACCGGCGGACGACACCGACGCTGCCAAGCAGGCAGCCGAATTCGTGGAAGAAGTGCTGGACCAGATGGTCACACCGTGGAACCGGATCGTGAGCAGGCAGGCCACCTACAAGTTCCACGGCTTCGCCACACAGGAATGGGTGGCAGTCAAGCGCAAGGACGGGCGCTATGGCCTGCACGACATCGCCATGCGTCCGCAGCCGACAATCAAGAAGTGGGACGTGGACGAATTTGGCAACGTGCTTGGCTGCGTGCAGGAGAACCCGACCACGTTCAAGGAAAAGTACCTGCCGCGTGGCAAGCTGCTTTACACGGTGGACGACACCCTGTCTGACAGCCCTGATGGCCTTGGCCTTGCCCGACAGCTGATCGAACCAGCCGAACGTCTGGAAATGCTGCTGAAGCTGGAACGTGTCGGCTACGAAAACGATCTGCACGGAATGCCGGTGGCGCGTGCGCCGCTGAACGAACTGCGCAATCTGGTTAAGGCTGGCAAGATGACACCGGCTAAGCTGGCAGAGTCGATCCAGTTCATGAAGGACTTCGTGCAGTACCACAAGCAGTCGCCCGACCGTGGCATCCTGCTGGACAGCGCGACCTACCGCAACGTGGACGAAGCGCAGTCCCCGTCATCCATCCGCAAGTGGGATGTGGAAATGATGCGCGGCGATGGCGCTGGCACCATCCACGCCAACATCCACAACGCCATCGAACGCATCAACCGTGAAATGGCCCGGATCACGGGCACCGAATTCATGCTGCTGGGATCGGACGGCGGTGCCTATGCACTGTCAGCTGACAAGACCAGCAACTTCTACAGGCTGGTGGACAGCGCACTGACCGAACTTGGCCAGTCGGCTGAATGGGACATCCTGTGGCCGCTGTGGAAGCTGAACGGTCTGGACGAAGACCTGATGCCGAAGCTGAAGCCGGAAGCCATCCAGTTCCGTGACGTGGAGAATATCACCAGGGCACTGAAGGACATGGCGCAGGCTGGCGTGACACTGGACCCGCGTGACCCGGCCTGCGAAGAAGTGCGCGATCTTCTGGGCTTGTCGAAGACGCCGATGGAACTGATCGAAGAAGTCATGGACCAGAAGAACAGCATGATCGCCGGGCTTCGGACAGCTGGCGCTGATGCACTGAACGACGATCCCGGCAGCACCCCGCCGTCCACCGAAGACGCCGACGATGACGTGCCTGATCCTGAAGAAGACGACAGCAACTAGGAGACAAGACGATGACGCACAAAGTCCGTGGCAAGATGCTGGCCACCAACCTGATCGGCGGCTATGACGGCACGGTGGAAGAAAGCGAAACCAGCTTCACCATTGCCACCCGCCTGCACCAGTATAAGTTCGTGCGCGCCACCAACGCGGGCGCAATCGCGGTGACTATCCCTGCGAACCTGAACTGGAAGGATGGCGACTGGACGCAGATCGTTCAAGGTGGCGCTGGCGCAGTCACTGTGACCGGCGCGTCCGGCGTGACCGTCAACGGCACAGACGGTGGTGAGAAGGCCACGACCGCCGCCTATGGTGCGCTGCACATCCGCTGCATCGGCAACAACGAATTCATGATCCTGTAAGGAACGACCATGGGCACAGTCATGATCCCAGCCAGCGGCGGCACGGAATTCAACGTCTATGGCACGCAGGCGGCAGCCACGATCTACTTCACCGGCAGCCCGAACGCGGCTGTGTGGAATGCACTGGACGCAGATGCACAGGCACGGCTGATGGTGCAGGCCACCCGGCTGTTCGAACGCCTGCTGTGGGACGGCAGCAAAGTGGCGGAAGATCAGGTGCTGGCCTTCCCGCGCACTGGGCTGACGGACCGCAACGGGATGCCGCTGCCTACGGATGCCGTGCCCACCATCGTGGAAGAAGCGGCCTATGAACTGGCGCTGATCCTGAACAGCAGCACGGACGTGTTGAACAAGCCCACAACCGGCACCAACGTGAAGCGGCTGAAGGCAGGATCGGTGGAGATTGAAAACTTCCGGCCCACGGACACCACGTCCACCCGGCTGCCGCAGATCGTCCACGAAATGGTCGGCCTGTGGCTGCGCGGCAGTGACGGCGACCGTGGCTACTACTACGGCGCGGACGAATCGCGCTACACCGCACCCGATCCGGTGGACGACAAGGAAGACCAAGCGGATCGCGGCGACTTCGACCTGATTGGCACCTGACATGATTGGCGGCTTCCGACAGCCCAGCGTTCCGATCCAGCCCGAAGTGCCCAGCAATCAGGACTTCCACATCCGCACCCATGACTGGTGCCGGGTGTGCGTGTTCCGGCCAGACGGTGCAGTGCTGAACTGGCAATTCCTGTTGCAGATCATGTTCGCGGATCAGCCGGACGGCAAGATCGCCGCGCAGATACATGCGACAATGTATGACGACGAAGGGCGATATGCGGCCATTGCCTTCGGCCCGTTCTATGATAACGTGACCTTGTATCAAGCATGGGACCGCATCACTGCCGATCCGGCAGACGTGGGGCGGAACCTTCACCAACTGGTCACGACAGCAAAGGAACAGGACGAAGATGAAGATGATACTGCCACCTGACGCCAGCCGCGTTCAGCTGTTTGACGATCACGGCAACAACATCACGCACCTGTTCAAGATCGCGTCCATCACAGTGCAGCCAATCAACGCAACCAATCCGCGCACCATCGTCAACCTTGCACTGACCAACGTGGAAGTGGAACTTGAACTGGTGAAGGATCACGCGGTGGTGTACGATCAGGACGCATACTTGGCGCACGAAAAGCGCATGGCGATGGATCAGAAAGCCGACTGGCAAGCCCTGACCAACGCTAAACCTTCATAGGAGACACGACGATGGACTTCACTGATGGCATTTGGTTCGCACTGGTCGCAGTCGGCCTGACCTACTGGATGGTGCGCAGGTATATGCGCTATGGCTTCCTGCCACATGAAGGATGGAAGGGACATGGTGCCGCATGGTGGTGAACTGTCCGATCTGGACAAGCTGATCAGCCTGTGTGTCATGGGTGTGATCGTTTGCGCCATGTACATCATGGCCACTGATACAGGAGACTGGGAACTATGAAGACGCACATGCTTCTGCGCACCAACGAAGGCGGCCAGTGGAAGACCGTGACGGGTGCCATCGCTGACGGCTGGGCAACCTACGACAACGTGGACGACTGCCTGACGTGGCAGAACCGGCTGTCGGATCGCAAGCTGCTGAACCATGACGTGGCGCAGGTGATCTGTGTGCCGGAAGACAAGCTGGCCGCGTTCACCGAAGCTGAAGCCAAGGGTGCCAGCACACAACAGCTGGTTGCTACCAGCCCGGCGAATGGCTTCGACCTGTGGCCCGAAGGCGCGATGCTTCTGGGCATCGGTGCGGTGATCCTGTTCGGGATCGGCGTTCTGCGGGCAGTGGCCAACAGGCGCTGGCTGTGACATGCTTCCCTTCTTGCCACCAGAACCGCCGGACTGGCCAGTCACGGCCATCATCCTGCTGGTGATTGTGGCAGGGATCGGAATGCAACTGGCCTACCACTGGCCGAAGTAGGAGTGATCACGATGCCTAACCTGTTCGGAATCGACATTGCAGCGCAGGTGGCAGCGGCCTTCAGCGGACAGCTGGTGCCGGGCACCATCACCCGGACGGCATACGGCAGCCGCACACCGGGCAGCCTGACGGCTGGCGGCGCACAGACCACCACCACCGTGACCTTCGAAGGGATCAAGGATGGCGTGGCGAAGAAGTACCGCGACGAAGACACCACGATCCGTGTGGGTGACGTGGCGATCCTGATGCTGGCTGGATCGTTCAGCACTGCGGGCTTCATTCCCCAGAACGACGATCAGGTGACAATAGAGGGCGACACCTACAAGATCATGCGCACGCTGGAACGCGACCCGGCGGCGGCCACATATCTGGTGCTGGGCAGGAAGTAATGGCCACCACTGAAAAGCTGATCGAAGACCTGCTGAACAAGATGGAACCGGCGCTGGCTGCTGCCTTTCGGGCGACCATCCAGCGGATGCGTGCCGACATCAACCTGACCTTGCTTGCCCAGCTGCTGGGTGCCGGGCGCATTGACGAAGCACTGTCTGGTGTCCTGTCCGGGTTCGACAGCTTCGCGGACACGGCCAACGGTGCCTTCATCAACAGCGGGCAGGCCACGGCAACCTTCATGGCCCAGCAGATTGGCGTCACCGTCAGCTTCGACATCGTGAACCAGAGGGCGGTGGACCAGATGCAGTCAAACAAGCTGCGGCTGATCCGCGAGTTCACGCAGGAACAACGGGACGTGCTGCGCAACCGGATGACAGAAGGCATACGTGATGGCGTGAACCCACGGCAGCAAGCCGTCACGTTCCGCAACAGTGTCGGCCTGACAGAACGGCAGGCGGCGGCTGTCAGCAACTACCGCCGGATGCTGGAAGAACTGGACACCGAAGCCCTGAACCGCAAGCTGCGGGACGCACGCTTCGACCGCACGCTGCTGAACGCGGTGCGTGACGGCAAGGCGCTGGATCAGGCGACCATCGACAGAATGGTCGAACGCTACGGCGAACGGTATGTGAAATACCGCAGCGAAGTGATCGGGCGCACCGAAGCCCTGCGATCTGTCCACATGGGAACGCAGGAAGCCTTTCAGCAGGCTGTGCAGAACGGCACGCTGGACCCGACCGACTTGGTGCAGGAGTGGCACAGCGCGAAGGACAGCCGCGTGCGCGACAGCCATAGGACCATGAACGGGCAGAAGCGACCCTTCGGTCTTCCCTTTACATCGGGCGACGGGAACGCCTTAATGTTCCCCGGCGATCCGTCAGCACCAGCTGCGGAAACTGTCCAATGCAGGTGCAGTGTCAGCACAAGGATCAAATCGCTGTGACAGACAAGGACGAAGTGTGGTTGATCGAACAACTGGACAGCAGCTGGGAATCACCCATGTTTGCGTCCATGGATCACTGTTCCCCGACACACACCGATCCCGTCCGGTGGACGCAGTTCTACAGCAAGGCGGTGTGGTTCGCCCGGCGCGAAGACGCGGACAACTTCGCCCGCGTGATGCTGCCGGGCACTGGCGTCCGCATCTGCGCACACATCCGGCTGAACGATGCGTTAACCATGCCGCACACAATCTATCGCGCCGGGAAGGTGTAGCTGCTAAGGTCTTCTCCGTCGAACAGGAGAACTGACCAATGACCAAGCGTAACGACTTCTCAACCGCCTATATCTTTGACGAAGCCACCAGCGATGAAGGCATGCTGAAGGCTGATGCCGCTTCGTTCCACGCATTCAACCCGAACGGTGTAACGGAACTTCTGCCGGACAGCGAAGACTTCAGTCACAAGGGCATCTTCCTGTCTGGGCTTTGCCTGCTGTACAGCCGTCACGAAAACTGCCACGCCCGCCGTCTGCGCGATTATGCCATGCGCCGCAAGGCGTTCACGTGGGCTGACTTGCGTTACTGCGTGAACGGGATCAAGCGGGATGCAGAACGTGCCAAGTCGGCAATGGCCGAAATGAAGGAAGCCCACGACAAGAAGGAAGGGGAAGCAGCATGATCCACGTCTATGAATATGATGGAGAATTGGCGCGGCGGCGCTGGTCCTTCAGCCAGTCCGGCGCACTGTATGGCAACACCCAGTTGGTGCTGAAGGAATACGCGGAAGAAACCCGTGAAAGCAAATCCAAGCGCAGGTGGCGCGACAACAAGTGGGACAGTTTTGACGAACGTCACTACCACAGCAAGCTGCCGCGTCCGACCGAAGTTCCAGACTGGGTGATGCGTGACGCCATCAGGCAGCTGCCGGTGGATGTGTTCATCGGCTGGACCAACATGGAATCGAAGTTGAAGACGTTCAAGATCAGCGCCGTCTAAGGACAGGCGCATCGTTCCGGGCACTTTGGTCAGTTCACCCGGAACACAGAAGCAGGCCACTGGAAACGGTGGCCTGCTTTTTTTTTGTGTTGGTCGATCCGTTAACCCGTGCTAATGATCGTGGTTAATCCCGAATTGATCGCAGGATGACCATGACCGAATTCCACACCCAGTCCGAAGTGTCCGTCGCCAAGGTGGATGAAACCCTTGGCCTTGTGTTCGGCTTCGCTGTTGTCTGCAAGGTGGATGGCAAGGACTACTACGACAGCCAGAACGACCACATTCCTGAAGACGCGATGCTGAAGGCAGCGTCCGAATTCATGGAGAACAGCCGGGTGGCCAAGGACATGCACCAAGGCGACCAGATCGGCAACGTGGTCTTCGCCTTTCCGCTGACCGGCGATGTGGCCAAGGCACTGGGGATCGTTACCAAGCAAACTGGCCTTTTGATAGGCATGAAGCCCGGCCCGGCGATCTTGGAGAAGTATAAGTCCGGCGAGTACACCGGCTTCAGCATCGGTGGCCGCCGTGTCGAAGATCAGGAAGTGGAGTTCTAAGCCATGCCCAAGCAGACGAAGCGGATCATGCGTGCGTTCAAGCTGGACGAAATCAGCGCCGTGACCGTGCCTGCACAGGGCGCGGCCACCATGGCGATCATGAAGCGTGCCAAACCCGTGCAGAAGCTGGCCATGCTTCTGACGGACGTGGACGGGCACAGCCACCTGATCTACGACATCGAAGAAATGGCTGGCACGACCAGCTGGTCTGTCGATTCGAACGGTGCCGACCATAACCATCCGTGGATGAAGGATATGGAAGGCAACATCATCGTGGGTGCTGCCGCTGGGCACACGCACAAAATCGTCAAGAAAGTCCTTGCGGCTGTTTCGGTTAACGAATATGGTAAATCCTCATTTACCATAATCGACGCCGAAGTGGCTGACGTGGACACCACACAGGAGACTGAAACCATGACCACCAAGACTGTGGAAGCCCAGCTGGAAGAAGCACAGGCTGAACTTGCCAAGGCTGCCGAAACCAAGGCTGCACTGGAAGCCCGGATCGCCAAGGCTGAATCCATCGCTTCCCTGACGGATGTGGAGAAGGCGCACTTCGACACGCTGGCCGACGCCGACAAGGATGCGTTCCTTGCCAAGTCCGCCGCTGACCGTTCCAAGGACATCGCCAAGGCAGCTGACGCCGATGCCGTTGTCTACACCGCCCGCGACGGTTCGGAGTTCCGCAAGTCGGATGACCCGCGCCTGATCGCCATGGCGAAGAAGATGGACGCTGACGCAGAAGAACTGGCCAAGGCCAAGGCTGACGCCGAAGACGCTGCGTTCACCAAGGCAGCCGAAGGCGACTATGCCGGTCTGCCGGGTGAAGTCGCCCACCGCGTGGCACTTCTGAAGGCAGTCGCTGGCATCGAAGACGAAGCCACCCGCACCGCCGTCGAAACCATGCTGAAGGCACAGGCTTCTGCGCTGGAAAAGGCCACCACCACCATCGGCACTTCGGCCACCAGGCCGACCGCTGAAAGTGGCCCGGCTGTGTCCAAGGCTGACGCAAACGCCCGTCTGGAAAAGATGGCCGCCGACTACGCCGAAGAACACAAGATCACCAAGGAAAAGGCCATGGGCTTCGTCCTTGATACCGAAGAAGGTGCACGGCTTTACGAAGCCGTGGCCTGCTAAACCAAACCGCCAGTAGGAGACAAGACCCATGGCTACCCAGAATCAAGTCCAGTCGATCACCCTTCCGGCGGCTGGCGACCTTTCCGCGAAGCAGTTCCGCTTCGTGAACGTCAACAGTTCCGGGCAGGCTGCTGCTGTCGCTTCCGCAGGCGGCGCTGGCATCGGTGTGCTTCAGAACAAGCCTGACGCGGCTGGCAAGGCGGCTACCGTCGCCCACGCTGGCGTGGTCAAGGTGGTTGCCGGTGGTTCGATTACCGCTGGCGCAAACGTCCAGTCCGACGCCAACGGTGAAGCCATCACGGCTGCTTCCGGTGACGTGGTTCTGGGTGTCGCACTGGCAGGCGCAGCTGACGGGGATTTGGTCCCGGTCCTGCTGGTCAGCAAGCACATTCTGGCCTAATTCGGCTGATCAGATAGGAGACAACGACAATGCAGCCCACACCCGGTGACGTTCATGTCAACAGCCCGTTGACGAACATTTCAATCGCTTACCTTCAGGACGCATCCAGCTTCGTTGCTGACCGTGTGTTCCCGAACATCCCTGTGTCGAAGCAGTCGGATCGGTACTACACCTACGACCGCAGCTTCTTCAACCGGGATGAAATGGAAGAACGTGCACCCGGCACGGAGTCGGCTGGTTCCGGTTACGAACTGGACAACACGCCGACCTACTTCGCGCCGGTCTACGCCTTCCACCACGACATCCCTGATCAGGTCCGCAACAACACCGACATGCAGGTGAACCCGGACCGCGATGCCACCAACCTTGTCACGCACAAGGCGCTGATCAAGCGCGAAAAGCTGTTCGTGTCCAAGTACTTTGGCGGCGGCATCTGGACCAACGACTGGGACGGCGTTGCGTCTTCCCCGACTGGTTCGCAGGTGCTTCAGTGGAACGATGCTTCGTCCATCCCGATTGAAAACATCCGGGCAGCGAAGCGCACCGTTCTGGAATCGACCGGCTTCAAGCCGAACACCCTTGTGCTGGGCGCAGCCGTCGCGGACGCCCTGTATGATCACCCGGACATCGTGGACCGTATCAAGTACGGCCAGACGCCCGGTGGCCCGGCTGATGTGACCACGGCAGATCTTGCCCGTCTGTTCAAGGTGGACCGCGTGTTCGTCATGGAAAGCATCGAAAACACCGCGAAGGAAGGCCAGACGGCTGCACATTCCTTCATCGGTGGCAAGAAGGCGCTGCTGTGCTACGCCGCACCGTCGCCCGGCCTGATGGTTCCGACTGCTGGTTACACCTTCAGCTGGACTGGCCATATGGGTGCAGGTGCCATGGGTGGCCGCATCAAGAAGTTCCGCATCGAAAAGGAAGCATCTGATCGTGTGGAAATCGAAATGGCCTTCGACCAGAAGCTGGTGTCTGCCGACCTTGGCTTCTTCTGGGACACCATCGTCGCCTAATCGGTGACGATGATTACCTGATCAGCTACGCGCCGGGCTTGGGCAACACCCTTGCCCGGCGCTTTTGCATCAACCCCGACAGGAGACAATGACATGGCGAAGAAGCCCAAGACGACCAACCAGGACACAACCCGCGTGGATGTTTGGTGTACAGCGCACAGACGTACGGAGTATGTGGCCAAGAAGAACTTCCGCTTCCAAGGACGACCGTTTGCCATCGGGCAGGAATTCCCGTGGCGCGTCATGTCCTGTTCGTGCCGCCGCGTCCGCCTGCTTGAAGCTGGTGGCTACATCGTGTCTGGCATGGTCTGGGCAGAACGCGGCCATAAAATCCAAGAAACGAAGCGGCTGCCGGATGTGGTCCCGAACGACGAAATGCAGAAGCTGATGGACGAATTCGGCCTGACCGCTGAAGAAGTCGAACAGCTGATGGCGATGTCGGAAGAAGACGTTCAGAACGCTGTCGAAGGTATGCGTGAAGCCAAGGCAGCTGAAGAAGCTGCTGCGGTTGCTGGTGACAGCACCAAGGGTGACGAAGGTGGTGAAGGCAAGACCGAACCGGCAACTTCGCCTGAACCTGTCGGCAACAGCAAGGACGCCACCGGCGGCAAGGATCAGGACAACAAGTAAGGTAAGGTGATGGCCGACGATCACGACCGACAGATCAAGCGTGTCATCGAAATCTTGACGGAAGTCACGGAACGGGTGGTCAAGAAGATCACCTTGGACGTGACTTCCAACCTTATTGCCACCACGCCGGTGGATGTCGGCTGGGCACGCGCCAACTGGGTGCCTGCAATCGGCCAGCCGGTGGATCAGCCAGTGGCTACACGTGAAAGCGTGAACACAGCAGCCCAGCAAGCTGGCATCCTGTCTGTCGCCAGCAGCTACAAGCTGGAAAGGGGACTGGTCTTCGTGTCGAACAATGTGCGCTACATCACCCGCCTGAACGAAGGCAGTTCCAAGCAGGCACCGGCAGGCTTCGTTCAGAACGCCATCGAAAAGGCTGTCAAGTTTGACCTGACAGGACTGGCAAGCAGATGACGACCAACAACGAAGCAACCGAAGCGATCTATGCCCGGATGGTGGCCAATCTGCCGACCGGCTGGGCGGCATCGCAAGTCACGTTCCGCAACGAACCCTACGACCCGCCCGCGACCGGCCCATGGCTGCGCATGATTGTCCTGTGGTCCGACAGTCAGCAGCAGACCTTGGGCAAGACAGGCAACCGGCGCTATGATCGGCGCGGCACCATCCTGTTCCAAGTGTTTGACACCGCAGGCAATGGCGTGCAAGTTACCGATGGAATTGTGCAACACATCCGTGATATGTTCGAAGGTGTCCGGGCTGACGGTGTTGTGTATCTTGACGCCCAGCGCCGCCGCATCGGTGTGGATGGCCGGTGGGATCAGACCAATGTTGAAGTGGCTTTCTACCACGAAGAAGTGAAATAGGAGACAGCACAAGATGGCCCGCGTACTTACCAACAATGTGGCGCTGAACTACTGCATCGAATCCAGCCTTGGCGTTGCTGGCACCGCATGGCAGCAGACAGAGCCAAACAGCATCGACACCTTCGGTGCTGAAATCACGACCGTGGCACGGTCGCCCATTTCCAGGCTGAAGCAGCGCCGCAAGGGAACCATCGTTGACCTTGACAGCGCCGTGGAGTTCGAAGCGGACTTCACCATGGCTTCGGCGCTGGACTTCATCGAAGGCTTCTGCTTCGCAGCTGCCGCCGGTGGCACCGAATTCGCGCCGACTTCCTGCACGACCAGTGCCTTCGTCGTGGCTTCCGGCGGATCGCTTGCAGCTGGCACCCTTGTCTACGTGCGTGGCGCAACCAATGACGCCAACAACGGCCTGCACGTGGTGGACACTGGTTCGACCGGCACCAGCATCGCTGTCACGTCTTCGCTGACCGCTGAAACCTTCACCGCTGCCAACAACGTCACACTGGAAGTGGCTGGCGTGCGCGGCGCAGCCGGTGACTTCGAAATCAACAGCGATGGCAACCTGATCAGCACCACGCTGGACTTCACCACGCTGGACCTGACCGCTGGCCAGTTCATCTGGATCGGCGGCGCTGTTGCGGCCAACCAGTTCTTCCAGCAGGCCAACGCCAGCGTGAACTACGGTCTGGCGCGGATCGTGTCCGTGGCAGCCAACCTGATCGTTCTGGACAAGAAGACCAGCACCTACGTGGCCGACGATGGCACCAGCACTGGTGCTGGCGGCACCGCCCGTCAGATTGACCTTTTCTTCGGACGCTTCGTCCGCAACGTGTCAACCGACGATGCTGACTATCTGGAACGCACGTTCCAGTTCGAAGGTGAAATGCCGGACCTTGGTGGCATAGGCACTGACGAATATGTCTATGCGCTGGGCAACTTCTGCAACACCATGGCGATCAACCTGCCCGGACAGGACAAGGCCACTATCAGCTTCGGCTTCATCGGCACCGACACCGAAGTGCCGACGACCACCCGCAAGTCCGGCGCATCGACCGCCAAGAAGGTGACTCGCCAGTCGGCCCTGAACACCACGTCCGACATTGCACGCCTGCGTGTGACGGAAGTGGATGAAACTGGCATGACGACCGACTTCAAGGAAATGACGCTGAACATCAACAACAACGTGTCCCCGGAAAAGGTTCTGGGTGTACTGGGTGCCCGGTACATGAACAGCGGCAACTTCGAAATCGACATCGAAGCGCAGCTGGTCTTCACGAATTCGGATGTGGTGGACGCGATCCGCAACAACACGACCGTGACCATGGACATGCTGTTGAAGAACGATGACGGCGGCGTGGCCATCGACATCCCGTCCATGACCTTGGGCGATGGTTCGATGGAATTCCCGCTGAATGAAAGCGTTCTGATCAATGTGGCCGCCCAAGCGTTCAAGGACGACACGCTGGAAACCTCTATGGGTGTTTCCTTCTTCCCGTACCTGCCGAACGTGACCGGCGGCGCATAACCGGAACAGTTTGCGCAGACTGGGGCGGCCAGCTTTGTCGGGAAGCTGGCCGCCCGTTCCCCGACAATCCCGACACAGGAGACATCCCGATGGTTGACTTTTCCAATGTTGCCAAGCTGAAGTTCGATGGCAAGCCTGTTCCCTTCATCATTGACGAACTGGAAGGATCGCCCACCCTGTTCGTGCTGCCAGCCAACGACAGCAACGAAGAACTTCTGAACTACGTGCTGAAGAACAGCGCCAAGTTGACGCGCCTGTCGCGTCAGAAGGCTGACGCCAACATGCTGGCCGCCACCCGCAAGCAGGACCGGGACACCTATTCCCGCTTCGTGATCAAGGGCTGGGATGATGTCGTGGAAGCCAGCGGCAAGGCTGTTCCCTTCAGCCAGCAGAACTGCCACGACTTCCTGACGGCGCTGCCGGACTTCATCTTCGACCGCCTGCGGAATTTCTGCATGACACCCGCCAACTTCATGAACGTGGGTGATGACATTGGGCTGCCCGAACCGGGCGAACCGGCAGAACCGGGAAACTAGCCAAGCGATTGCTGTGGGAAGCCCGTCTTTCACGGGACGGGTTTTCCATAGAAGCGGCAATCGCCAAGGGACGTGATCTGCCGGACTGGTATCTGGACGAACCAGAAGTCCTGCCGGGCGATCAGTTCTACATGCAGGCATTCTTCGAATTGTCCACTTGTCGCAACTACAGCGCCATGGGCGACATGCTGCCTATTCCATGGACCGCCATTGTGCACTATGGTAACTTGCACGGACTTAAAGGTCTGATGCTTGACCACTTCTGCACATGCGTCCGCGCCATGGATAACGCCTACATGGATTGGCGGCGCGAATCACAGGAGAAGGCCAAGCGGGCACGGACTGAAGATCGCATGACTGGCAACCGCCGAAGGACACCGAAGCATGGCTGACTACAAGATCAACGTCATCGTGGACCCTTCCCGCGCCAGCACCGGCACCAAGAAGGTGAAGGATGATCTGGATGGTGTTGCCAAGAAGGCACGCGGTGCCCAGAAGGAAATCACCGGCATCGGCAAAGCGGCCAACAGCGCCGCGTCCGCAGTCAAGGGACTGTTCACGGCGGCAGCTGTCTTCGCTGGCGTCAACATCCTGCGCAACTTCGGGCAGGAAATGTCCACGGTGACAGCCATCACGGGCGCGACCGGAGACAAGTTCGACCAGCTGCGGGAGAAGGCCAAGGGACTGGGCGCGACCACCCGCTTCAGCGCCAGTGAAGCCGCGCAAGGTATGCAGTTCCTTGCCCGCGCTGGCTTCGACGCAGATCAGGTGCTGGGATCAATCGAAGGCACCCTGACGCTGGCGCAGGCAGGCGCACTGGACCTTGCCAGCGCCGCTGACATTGCGTCCAACGTCCTGACCGGCATGGGCTTGGAAGTCGATCAGACAGCCCGCGTGGTGGACGTTCTGGCACTGGCGTCCAACCGATCCAACACCAACGTGCGCCAGCTGGGCGATGCCTTCAAGTTCGTGGCACCGATTGCTTCGGCGCTGGGTGTTGAACTGGAAGAAGCAGGCGCGGCCATTGGCGTGCTGTCGAACGCTGGTCTGCAAGGCAGCACCGCAGGCACGGGCTTGCGGAAGACCCTGACTTCGCTGATCAACCCTTCGGCCATGACCAAGGGCATCATCGCTGACCTTGGGCTGACGATGGAGCAAGTCAACCCGCAGACGCAGGGACTGTCCACCGTGCTGTCACGGCTGTCTGAAGCGGGATTGACGGCTGCGCAGGCCATGCAGATTGCTGGCGATCGCGGCGGCCCGGCGTTGCAGGTTCTGACGCAGAACGTGGACGGTATCAAGACCCTGCGCACGGAACTGGATGGCGCTGCTGGCAAGGCCAAGCAGATGGCTGACGTGATGGACGACAACCTGAACGGTTCGTTCCTTGCTGCCTATTCCGCACTGGAAGCATTCGTCATCGAACTTGGTGATGCGGGCTTGACCACGGCAATCCGTACAGCGGTGGACGGCATTGCCTTGCTGTTTCGTGGGCTTGCTGAACTGGCACCCGCCATCTTGGCTGTGTCCACAGCCATCGGTGTGAGCCTTGCAGCTGGCGCGATTCCCACGGCGATCACGGCCCTGACGCGCCTGTTCTTCACGATCACCGGCGGCACCACGACCATGGCTGCCGCATCACTGGCGACCGGCGGCTTCACCACGGCGATCCGCGCACTGTTCCTTGCCATCAGCACCAGCCCACTGGGCTTCTTCGGCACGGCACTGGCTTCGCTGATCATCTACATCACGCTGACCAGTGACGCCCTGTCCACGCTTTATAACTGGTTCGTCAGCCTTGGAACTTTCATCACCGGCATCTTCAAGGTGGTTCTGGACAGCATTCAGGCCACGCTGGCGGCCATCGGCCTGAACCTTGACACGGTGTCCATCGCCATCGGTCTGGCCACCGGCGCAATCGTGCTGGCCACCCCGGCATGGCTGGCGCTGGCCAACATGATCCTGACCAGCATGGTGCCTGCGATCAGCACGCTGGCCACGTCACTTTGGGCCACGCTGGGACCGGCATTGACCGCAACCATTGCCAGCGTGAAGTCGCTGGCCATCGCCTTCGCTAATCCGAAGATTCTGCTGATCACTGGCGTCATCACCGGGCTGGCTGTCGCCATGGTGGTGCTGACCGGCAACACGGAAAACGCGATCAAGGTCTGGCGCGAGTGGACCGGCGCGACCGGCGAAGCTGCGGAAACCACCGAAAAGGCCAAGGACGAAGTTGAAGACCTGACCGACAAGGTGAAAAAATACAAGAAGCAGATCAAGGATCAGCGCAAGGAACAGAAGGCCATGAACTTGGCCTTGGCACAGCTGGAAGATGAAGCCGGTGGTGCGGGCGATGCTGTCGGCCAGCTGAACACCAACCTGTCCAGCGCCAACACCACCATGGGTTCCACAGCAACCAGCACTGATGGTGCAGCAGACAGCATGAAGAAGCTGTCGGATGAAACCATCAATGCAGACGATGTGGTCAAGGAACTGGTGAAGTCCCTGACGAAGATCGAAACCGTGCTGGCCGATGTTGCCAAGGCATGGAAGGACTTGGCCAAGGAAATTGCTAACGCGGGCAAGGCTTCTGCTTCGACCGCAGGCGCTATGGCAAACGCTGCCAGCAAGCCGTCCAGTATGGGACAAGGCAGTGCGGCAGAATGCTGCTGCTGCGAAAACAGCGGCCCGGTGCCGGAACCGGGCGCACCGGGCGGACCACCTGCGGGTTCCATGGGCGGCACAGGCGGCACCAGCACGTCTTCCGGTGGTGGCACATCTTCTGGCAGATCGTCCGGCGGTGGCGGCAGCACCTTCGGTGCCTTCGGCAAGAACCAGTTTGGTGGCAAGAAGTACACTGTCGGCGGCGGCAATATCTTGCGCGCAAGGGTTCAGACGTCTGTTGCAGACTTCGCCGGAACATACGAAGACCTGATGGCCGCCAACAAGTCCGCCAAGGAACAGGCGCTTGGCGCTGCCCGTCTGGCGCTTGGCTATGACCTGCTGAACCAGACGATCCAGCAGCAGCTGCGCGATGGCCTGATCAGCAAAGCGGAAGCAGCAGCCAAGTTCACGCAGGGACTTGGACTGGTCAGCCGTGGCATTGACGATCCATCAATCGCTGAAAAGCTGCGGGCTGCCGGTGATACGATCTTTTCCAGCCTGATTGATCAGGTGAACGTGGCGACTGTCGATGCTGCTGACTTCATCACCAAGCAGAAGGTCGCGATCGGTGGGCGCGGCAAGTTCGGGATCCAGGACATTCACGACCAGCTGATAGCCAGGAATTTTGACAGCAGCGAGAACCCTTTCGAGTTCATCAGCCTGTTTGCGGACAGTGCTGTGGACAGCCTGACTGACTCCACCAAGGGAATTGGCAGCGCAACTGGTGGCATCAGTGGCATGAACGGTGCCATCAACCGCAACACGGAAACACTGGAAGCCGGGCTTGACCGCTACACGCTGGCCAAACGCAACGTGTCTGACCAGTACCGCCCCGGACTGCCGCAGGCAACAGCTGCCAGCGGCGGCTACGGTGTGGCTGGCAGCCTGTTTGACCGGATGGACTACAGCTTGCCCAGTGGGCGCGGAAGTGGCGCTGGTGGCGTGTCTGTCAGCGGTGGCATCACCATCTATGCCAACAGCGAAGAAGGCGGCAGGCAGGCTGCGCTGGCCTTCCAGAACCAGCTGGCGCGGACTGCCCGCACTGGCGCACGGCGCACGGGATAATCGGACATGATCACGATTGACGCAGTTCAGATTGACGAAGACATCGAACGTGGTGCCGAAGGCGGCCCGGAGTTCAGCACCATCATCGTCACAGCAGCTTCGGGCGCGGAGTATGCAGACCAGCGATGGTCGCATCCACGCCGGAAGTGGAATATTGCTTACGGCATTCAGTCGAACAGCGACCTGCAATCCATCGTTGCCTTCTTCAAGGCGCGTGCCGGACGGGCGCGCGGCTTCTTGTTCAAGGACTGGATGGACTACACCCTGACCGACGAAAACATCGGCACCGGCAACAGCACGGACGGCACGGACGGCACGGCAGCCTTCCAGATCACCAAGCTGTACACGGACGCGGTGAACCCATACACCCGGAACATCACCCGCCCGAACGCCACAGGCTTCGTGGTGAAGGTGGATGGAACAACCAAGACCCTGACCACCCACTACACGATCAACACCACCACAGGTGTCATCACGTTCACGGCAGGCAACCGCCCACTTGCTGGGCAAGCCATCACCGTGACCGGCGAATTCTTCGTGCCTGTCCGCTTCGACACGGACTTTCTTGAAATCAGCGCGGAGTGGGCGCAGGCTGGATCACTGCCAGACATCGACATCATCGAACTGAAGGAATAGCACCGTGGCCCTGACACTTGACAGCGGGTTCTTGGCGGCACTTCAGGGCGGCACCACCAAGCTGGCGCGACTGGTGACGATCACCCGGACCGATGGAACTGTCTACCGCTACACCGACCACGACCGGGATTTGGTGTACAGCGCACAGACGTACAGCGCCACCGGCTTCGTGGCGGTGTCCAACATCAGCCGATCCCTGCGCGGCGAACCGCAGACCGCCGATCTGGATGTGGTCTTCTTCGCTGGCGGCATCACCTTCGCTGACGTGTCCGCTGGGCTGTTCAGGAAGTGCACCGTGCGTGTGGACGTGGTGAACTGGGGCAACCTTGCCCAGACCGGCCCCACGATCTTCTACGGCCAGTCCAGCAGCATCGTGGTGGAAGGCAAGCAGCGGGCAACCTTCAGCCTTGCTGGCCGCCTGAACGCTGTCCTGAACACCCTTGGCGAAGTCTACAGCCCGGAGTGCCGGGCGCGGCTGGGTGACAGCCGCTGCGGTGTGGACATCGAATCGTTCAAGACCACCGGCACCGTCAAGGCAGTGGACAACAACCGCAAGTTCACCGTGGAATTCGCAGTCAACCCCGACAACCAATACTACGCGCTGGGCGAAATCCTGTGGACCAGCGGCAACAACAATGGCTTGCGCATGGAAGTGCTGGACCAGTATGCTGTGACTTCGCCAGATGATCAGATCATCTTGGCGTTGAACATGCCGGAAACGGTTCAGGTGGGAGACACGTTCACCATGTATGCGGGCTGTGATCAGCGACCGACCACCTGCACCACGAAGTTCAACAACAAGGTGAACTATCGCGGCGAAGACTTCTTGTCCGGCCCGGACAAGATCAGGGATGTGCCACGCTTCGAAGCCGCAGAAGAATCGGGCGGATCGGCTGTCAACAAGACCGGCTATGGACGGCTGGTGCCGGGCCCCATCCTCCGGGGGAGATAGGAGTCGTGTAATGCCCACCAGCCTGCCTAACAGCTTCACGACCAAGGTGGACGACCGCTATCTGTCCGGCTATGACACCAGCGGACGGAAGACCGGCCCACGGCTGCGGGAAACCCGTGTCGCAGCCCAATCCACCTATGGCACGCCGATCCCTGTGTCTTCAGGCTACCGTCCGCTGTGGGGCAACATCATCTGGTCGGAAGCACTAGAAGAATTCGAGTATGAGGACGGCCAGCAGCTGAGCTACGAATACCAAGGCACCTTCGCTGTCAGCTTCGGCTACAACCTGACCAAATCCGCGAACACCAATGTGGTGGCGATCTGGATGGATGGACAGCTGGTCTATGACACCCGCAAGACCAGTCGCGTGCAGGCCAGCTGGCTGAAGTTCCGATTCTATCCCGGCACCGAAACACAGAAACCGGACCCGAAGATCATTGCAGGCGAAGGCGCTGGCAACGTGTCCGCTTACCGTGGGCAAATCTACGTCGTGTTTGAAGACCTGCCACTGGGCGCATATGACAACAAGATTCCGGCGGTGAAGATACTGGTCAGCGATACAGCTGTATCAGCTGATACAGAATCACTGGCAGCGTCTGGTTCCAGTAACAACCGCGCCTTCGTTGCGGATTGGAACCGGGAACTTCTGTATGTCATCAATAAGGTGACAGGCACGGACGAAGACCTGTTCGTGTACGATCTGGCGACCAAAGCCTTCATTGAAGCACGACCGCTGAACCAGAACGACCCGACGCATCCGGGCAGCGACAGCTTGTTCAACCTTGACTTCATCCCATGGCTGAACAGGTGTGTGATGATCAACAGCAGGGTGTCCACCGGACGTGATGCCGTGCTGATCAACCCCGACACCGGGCTGCACGTGGCGAAGGCAAGCAGTCCAAATCAGGTGCAGACCTTTGTGCCACACTACGTGGACACACCCTTCGGTCGTTACACGTACCTGCTGGCCTACGGTGTGACCCACGCCATCGACATATTCCAGATTGATCCTGCTGGCAGCTTCACCTTGGTCAAGTCCAGCTTGGCGAAGCCCACCGGGACCAGCGGCACTTTCCACCGGATTGCTGGACCGCGTGATGAACGCACGTGCACGTTCTACTTCGGCAGCGACGGCGACGACACTGTTCACCAGTTGGTGATCACGCCCACGCTGATTGGGATTGACAACACGCAAGCATTCCTTGTGACCGAAGACGTGTTCCAGAACCCGGATGGCGACGGCACCACTGAACTGCGTGGCATGGTCTACGACCGTTTGCAGAACCAGCTGATCGTCACCTACGCGGACCTGCACGTGCATAAGTGGGACATCACCACGGACACCGTGATCTGGTCCATTGACGACCTGCCTGCGGCCATGTCCACGTCTGACCACAAGTGCTATCTGCACGACATCACTGGCGGCTACTGGACCTTCCTTGCAGGCAGCGGCTTGATCATGGAAGTTGACCTGACACGCGGTGAGTGGAAGTCCTACAGCAACACGTCCGGCACGATCCAGTCCCGCAACGCGCTGTCCAGCAGTCGCTGGAACATGGTGGTCGGAACCGGCCTTGCCAACGGTGTGGTGTCCGTCAACCGATACCGCACGCTGTCGAACAGCCGCTTGAACTTGGGCGATCTGCTGGAAGACCTTGCAGTCGATGTTGGCTACACGGACGCCGAAGTCGTGATCGACACCACACTGACGGACCAAGTCACGGGCTTCCTGACGGACAAGACCGGCACACTGATCGAAATCCTTGAACCGATCCGTTCTGTCTACGGTCTGGAAATCTTGGAGACTGGAACCACGCTGAAGATACAGGCGCGGAACAAGGGTGTGGCCGCGCCGAACTTCTCCATCACTGAAGACGAACTGATCGCGGACATCGGGGACGAACCCTTCGAACTGGAACTGACGGAAGAACAGTCCATCCCCACCCGCGTGAATGTGACCTATATCGAACCGGAACTTGGCTACAACTTCGCCACCCAGACAGCGTTCCGTTCTGGCCAGACACGTGCGACCGACACCGCCGGGCAGGTGACATGGAACCTGCCGCTGGTGATCACGGCAGACGAAGCAAAATATGGTGCCTACAATACGCTCTACAACCCATGGATCAGTCAGAAGACGGCCAGCTTCACGCTGCCGCCTGAATACATGCGGGTGGAACCCGGCGACATCATCAGCATCACCTACAACAGCGTGGCCTACACGCTGAAGGTGGTTGAATGGCAGATGAATGAAGACTTCACCGTGACAATCACCGCAGAAACATTCCAGTTCTTCGAAGACTTCACGATATCGGCGTTCTTCGGCACGCCCTACGATCAGGAACTGCCCACGGTGCTTGGGCAGAACCTTGTCCGGCTGTATGTCTTCGAACTGCCGCCGCTGTGGGATGCCGATGAAGTGTCCGGCATTTCCGCGACTATCGCGGAACCGTCCGGCCTTGTCTATGTGGTGCCCACGCCGGGCATCCTGACAAACAGCTGGGGCGGCGCTGACGTGTACTGGGGCGAAGCCTTGGGCAGCCAGTACCAATACAATCCGAACGGCGCTGACGCCACCAATAAAATCGAAACCGAAGCCGTCGCGGTTCCGGCAGGAACAGTGCTGACCGACATCACTGTTCCGGCCCGGCGGTTCGCATACGATCCCTTCGCCACCATGCGGGTGTCCATCGAAGTAGGAGACACCAGCCTGCTGACTACAGCATCCAGTGTGGATGACCTGTTCGAAGGTGCCAACATGGCGCTGGTGGGCACCCGTGGCCGCTGGACCATCATCAGCTTCAACAGTGTGGCTGACAACGGTGACGGCACGTTCACCCTGACCGGCCTGTTGTTCGATCAACGCAACACAGAATTGAACATGGGTTCTGCACCCGGCAGTGTCATGTTCGCCGCAGGCAGCACCAACTTTGTTCTGCTGAACCAGTCGTGGACGAAGAAGGTCTACTACCAAGCCGTGACAAACGGCCAACCGATCAGCAATCTTGTCTTCCGCTTCAAGGCGCGTGGTGAGTCCGGCAGGAACGCTGGCGTGGTGACGCATATCAAGAACAACGTGTCGCTGAAGAATCCACTGGTGCATGACATCCATGTCGAACGGTCGGCCACCGGGCGGCATGTGATAAAGTGGAACCCACGCAGCCGACTGCGCCAGACACTGGTGGATAGCACAGGGGATGTCACTTTCAGTCCGTGGCAAGGCCAAGACTTTGGTGTGTTCATCAAACCAATCGGCAGCCAGTTCACGCAGGGTGTGGTCTATAATGCCCAGACGCAATCTGTCACTTTCTATGAAGACGATGAAACCACAGTCAAGGTCTTCAGCGCACCGTGGAAGGGACTGCGCCGGGAAGTGATGCGGTTCGTGTCTGACATCCAGCAGATCAGCTTGGAGTTCAGCAACCTGAAGGACTTCCAGTGGAACTGGGAAATCTACAAGACCGAAGTGGATGGCGTGTTCAGCAGTATTGCAGAAAACACGATCACGTCTGGTGACTACATGTTCGACCCGGATGTGCGCGGATGGCTGACCAGTGTCGCAGATGCTGACTACCGCAACCGATTTGCGTATGACAGGCTGCTTGTGTCTGTTGTACACTGGTCTGAAATCCCGGCGCTGCAAGGTGACACGATCCGCGACTTCCCAGATCAATGGGTGAATGATCCGAACGCCGCACTGGGCAACTCCCCCAGTGATCAGTGGCTGCAACAGTATGGCGGCGGGTTCGCAAATATCTACCAGAAGGTGGTGAAAATTGAGGATGTGTGATGACCAATAACCTTGACCTTCAGACGATCACACCAAACCAGACCGGCAAGGAAGCGGCGATCAACACGGCGCTGGCCGAACTGGATGCCGTGATCACGGACTTGGAAGAATACATCCTGTCCGGCACCGACAGTTCAGTCACGCCGACTGAACTGGAATGGCAGCGACACCGCGTCTTCCGCATCAGTGAGAACGGCGGCACGCCGCTGACCACCCCGTCCTATGTCCAGCTGGTGACGACCAATCTGGTGCCGCGTGAATTCGTGGTGCACAACAACACGTCCGTGCCCGTGCAGGTGGGCAGCGGAATCGAGTGGGTGGCACCGGGTGGGTGGAAGACTTTCTTCTACGATGGCACCACCCTGTTCCATGTAACGGAAGATCGTTATGCCAACTTCTGGCATCAGCCAATCACAGCCATCAGTAACACAAACGTCACCATTGGATCGACCGGCGCAGGCGGTTCGGTGGACGGCGCTGGTCTGGATGAAGGCGACATCGTGCTGCTGAAGGATCAGACGACCGGCACGGAAAATGGCCTGTATGTGGTCGGCGCGACTTCCCTGTCGCGGGTGCCGTGGTTCCCGTCATCGAACGTCATGGTGGCTGGCATCACCGTCACCGCCCGCTTCGGCAACACCAACGCCAACAAGACCTATAAGCTGTCCAACACCGTCACGCTGGGATCAGGCACCGGCATCTGGGTGCCGTCCGGTGACAACGTGTTCGGGCTGGGTGTCTTCATCCCCGGCGCACCAACAGCGTCTGCGGTGATCTGGTCCTTCCTTCCTGTGTTCCCGTTCAGCCTTCCGGTGTCACTGACAGGCAGCCAGTTCCTTGCAGGCACAGCACCGACTGGTGGTGATGACGTTTACACGATCCGCAAGAACGGTTCGTCCGTGGGCACCATCACCTTCGCAGACGGAAGCACGACCGCCACCATCAGCTTCACCACTGCCACCAGCTGGGCAGTAGGCGACCGCATTGACATCGTGGCTGCCGCCACCCTGAACGGCAGCGAAAACATCCAAGCGACCTTCTTGGGATCGCGGCTGGGTTAATAGGAGAACACACAAATGGCTGACGCAAACTTCGACAACGTGGAACTGCTGCTGCACTTCGATGGTGCAGATGGAGCAACCACGACCGTGGACAACTCCAAGCGGTTCAACATCCTGACCTTCGCTGGTAATGCCCAGCTGGACACGGCGTTGAAGAAGTTTGGCACGGCTTCGCTGCTGACCGATGGTGTGGACGATGCTTTCGAAGTGAAGTGGCAGCCGGGCTTCGACTTTGCAGCAGGTGCCTTCACTGTCGAATTCGAAGTGAACGGCGGCGCATCCGAACCGGGTGGTTCTGTGGATATGTGTGGCATCTGGAACACCGGATTCAATGACCGGGTGTGGAAGCTGCGCTACGACCCGACCACCAACCGTGTCTTCTTCGACTATTCCACGACCGGATCAAACACCATCAGCAACGCCTACTTCGAACTGGGCACAGATGGCGTGGATGTCGCCACCTTCTTCGACGGCAACTTCCACCACATCGCAGTGATCCGCAGTGGTTCGAACATTTACCTGCATGTGGACGGGCAGGTGGGTTCTGGTGTGGACACCACCAATCCAACGCTGCGTGCGTCTTCAGCAAGCGGCAAGACTTCACTGCTGCTTGGTGGTGTTGGCGCAACCGGAACCATCACTGGTGACTTCGCGGGCAGCTTTGATGAATTCCGCATCACCAAGGGTGTCGCCCGCTACACGCCGGGCACCGACTTCACCCCGCCCGTGGCGGCCCACGAAGAAGACGACTTCCTGCCGACGACAGACCCGAACTTCAGTGATGTTGTTCTGCTGCTGAACTTCGAAGGCACCAACGATGGCACCACCTTTGAAGACCTGTCCAACAGCGAACACGTCATCACCGTGACAGGTGGAGACACCACCAGCACAGATCAAGCGAAGTTTGGTTCGCTGTCACTGCACCACGTGAAGAATGGACGCCTGAATGTTGGGGATGTAAGCAGCGCAGACTGGAACTTCGGCAGTGGTGACTGGACCATCGACTTCTGGCTGTATATGCCAGCAGAATCTGGTCTGGACAACTACCTGTTCAGCTTCGGAAATGTGGCCACATCACCGGACAAAACGCCATGGGGAATGTTCTATAGTGCATCACCGAACGCCTTTACAGGATATTTCCAAGTAGGGGACGGAACGGTCGGACCTGTTCAGGCCACCTTCGACCTTGACACAGCGGGTGCTGGGACTGGACCGGCTGCCATGGTGGCCCGGTGGAACCACCTGCACCTGACCCGCAACGGCAGTGACCTGATCATCGGCTTCAACGGCTGGAACGTGATCAACGCAGCGGCCTTGTCCGGTTCGCAGTTTGACTTCGCAGCGGACGGCGGTGTAACCCCGCCTGCCATTGGTGCAGTCCGATCTGGCACTGGTGCCACTAAAGATGATCTGCCGTTCTACATGGATGGCTTCCGCATCACGAAAGGTGTGGCACGCTTTACTGGATCGACCTACATTGTGCCGGACACGGAAGACGCCTACAACTTCGCAGGAACCCCACCTGCTTCTTCTGGCGGCGCTGGCGTGGTCACGACGATCATCACCTTGTAGGGATCAAAGCCATGTTTGATACACGCACCCGGCACGCGATTGGTCAGCTGTCGGCAAAGTACAATTTTGATGCCGCTGCGGTGATGGCCATTGCTGAAGTTGAATCGGCTGGCGTTCCCTTCTGGAACGTCAATGGTGATCAACTTCCTGCCATCAGGATCGAAGGCCACTACTTCTGGCGCAACCTGCCAGCGGGCAAGCGAACGGCTGCCGCGAACCAGCGGCTGGCCAGCCCGGCACCGCAGGCAATCAAGAACCCGCGATCCTACGCTGAACGATATGCCAAGTTCTGGAAGATGGTGAAGCTGGACAGCGAAGCCGCTTACAAGTCGATCAGCATTGGCATCGGCCAAGTCATGGGTGAACACGCCAGCCGTCTGGGCTTCCCGTCTGCCAAGGCTATGTTCGACTATGCCAAGCAGGGTGTGGCACAGCAGGTGGACATCATGCTGCGCTATGTGATCAAGTTCGGCCTGTCTGACGAACTGCGCCAGAAGGACTGGGCTGGCTTCGCCTACGGCTACAACGGCAAGAACTACCGCAGGTTCCAGTATGACACGAAGATGGCCCGTGCGTATGCCCGCTACAGCGGAACCACGATGTCTGTGTCCAGCCCGACAGTGGAAGGCTACCAGCGCGACCTGAAGACCCTTGGCTACTACAAGGGACCGATTGACGGGATCAAGGGACGCCAGACCCGGCAGGCCATCACGAAGTTCCAGATGGATCGCGGCATCGTGGCGGACGGCAAATATGGACCGATGACCCGCGACGAAATCGCGGAAGCCCTGATGGAGAAGCGGAACGCCCAGCGGGACTGGAACGCCAAGGCTGGCGGCGCGGCATCAGCTGGCGGCACCGCAGGCACGGCGGCCACGGAAGTGATCAAGCAGACCACGGACCAAGTGTCTGGATTGACCTACGTGCTGGACAGCCCTGTGCTGCACGCAGTGCTTCTGGCCTTGATTGTCGGCGGCCTTGCCTTCAGCTTGTGGAACCTGTTCAAGAAGGAATCCTGACATGTTGACGTTCATCCTTGCCGTGCTGGCCAAGGGCGCGGCCTTCCTTGGTCCGGGCTTCGCCACGGCTGTTCTGGAACGGCTTAACAGCAAGGACGTTCAGCGCACCGAACGCATGGGCATGATGGCTGGCATGTTCGGCACAGCCCTGTCGGCGGAAGTAAAGGCGCGGGAAGTGGCTTCGCGTGAGAGAATAGCCTTGTGGTCCCACTTCAGCTATCGCATGATCATCTACATGATCGTGCTGCCGCCTGCGATGTACAATGGCGCAGTGTACATGGACAGCCTGTTCCACTTCGACTTCTACGATGTGGACAAGGCACCCGACAGGTTCGAAGACGCTGCGGACACAATCCTGCAAGTCTTCATTGGCGCAACTGGTGCCGTGGCGGCGGCGAAGGAAATAGGCAGACGGTTTATCTGATGGCAAGCCCGGCAGAAAAGAACGACATGATCACACGTGCCGAAGCACAGGACATTGCCGACCTTGCCGCCCAGAAGGCGGTGGAAAGCACTTTCCATCTGCTTGGTCTGGACGTGACCAATGCGGACAAGCGAACCGACTTCCGCAAGACGTGGGAACACGCTGAAAAGCGCAGGCTGACCGAAGAAGAAGCCGGGCGGATGGTGAAGAAGTCCTTGTTCACAGTTGTCCTTCCAGCTGCTATGCTGTCAGTTCTGGTGTTTCTGTGGAACGTGTTCAGCGACGGACTTGCACAGTTTCTTGCTGAATTCGTTGCACGTGGTGGAAAACAATGACCTTCGGCGCTATCTGGAAAATCTTGAAGGACATCGTGCACATCGCTGTCCTGTTAAGCTGGCTTGGACTTCTGGCCATCTGGCTGGCTTTCCATGAAGACATGGACGACTTGGAAGGAAACCTGTTCCCCGTCACCACCGGCACCACGATCATTGATTCGAAACCTTCCAGTGACGGCAAGAAAACACACCTGCGCCTTGAGTTCATAAAGGTCCGGCGCTGCGATCCTGAAGAAGTCATCGTCATCCGTTTCCTGCTGTCGGACAACAGCCAGAACCTGATCGGCAACCGCTGGCTTGGGCAAGACGAAGGACGGCTGGTGAGCCGCGACCTTGGGCTGAACTGGACAGACTGGTGGGAAGTGGATGTCCCATGGGAGACAGCCAAAACTGACCAGTTTCAGATCGACGTGGTGCATGAATGCCACGGCTGGTGGGGCACCCGCACCACCATGTACATCGGCACCCTTGTTCGTGAACAGCGGCATGAAGTAGGGAGGCGCGACTTCCCGTAGCAAGCAGGAATCCCGACATGACAAGCAACCAGTCCAAGAACTTGGTGACTTCTGAAGTCATCGAAGCATATCTGGCTAACAGCAAGAACGGGACTGCCACCGCCCGCGATCTGGGCATCAGCATCGGAACCCTGCACCGGCATCTTCGGAAGGCCACAGGTGTCAAGTCCACAGGCAAGATCGCACCCACCAAACTGATCCGCGCACCCAAGCTGAAGAAGGGTGAGACGCGCCGCTACATCGTCACAGCAGCCCAGAACAACACGGACGTGATTGAACCCTTGTGGGAGAACATCCACGCGCTGGCGGAACACTACAACGCAGAAGTGATCGTCGGCACCTTCACCTATAGCATCCACGCAGCCAACCGTGACAGGGCGGCCAAGGGTGCCTTCGAACAAGGTGGTGGCTTCGTGCAGGAAGTGTGGTTTGATCCCAAGTTGGAACCCTTCATCACGGACGTGCGGCGTGAACTGGCACCCGGCCTGATCTGGGTGGGAGACGCCAACATCATCCCGACCGCAGCCAATCCCTTGTCCGGCTTTGAAACCCTGACCGGCATCGACAGTGCGATCTTCCCGGCTTCGAAGATACGCATGGACAGCATCCCTACCGGCAAGACGGAACCGACCAAGTTCAACTGGTCAACCGGCACTGTCACCAAGCGCAACTACATCGCCAAGAAGGCAGGCCAGAAGGCAGAGTTCCACCACACCTATGGTGGACTGGTGGTTGAAGTGGACTGGGAAGGCGACTGGTTCATCCGGCCATTGGACGCGGACGGCAAGTGGCGTCTGCAAGACCTTGACGTGATCGTGGATCGTGGTGTCGTGACGACTGGCAACCCTGTCGAATCACTGACGCCGGGAGACATCCACTGGGATGTGGTGGACAGGACCGTGGCAGAAGTGTTCTGGGGCGAAGGCGGTGTTCTGGACACCCTGCACCCCAAGTTCCAGTTCATGCACGACATACTAGACCAGCGCAGCCGGAACCATCACGACATCGGCAACCACCACAAAATGTTCGCCAAGTGGGCACGCGGCATGGAGTGCCTGAAGTCCGAAGTCGCACGGGTGGCCGAGTTCACCCACTGGGCTTCACGACCATGGTGCAAGACCATCATAGTGGACAGCAACCACGACCGGGCGCTGTCGCGGTGGCTGCTGGAAGCAGACTTCCGGCGTGATCCCGTCAATGCGCAATACTACCTGAAAGCCCAGTCGGCAATGTACGAAGCCTTGGCCGAAGGCGACACCAACTTCCACCTGCTTGAATGGGCGCTGACGGACGCAGGCTGTGCGAAGGGGATCAAGTTCCTGCGGCCTGATGAATCGTTCCTGACCTGCGTCAAGGGATCAGGGCGCGGCATTGAACACGGGATGCACGGCGACCTTGGACCGGACGGTGCACGTGGTGGAGTTCGCAACTTTGCACGCCTTGGCCGCAAGGTGACACGGGCACATGAGCATTCCGCAAGCATATATGATGGCGTGCATACGGTCGGAACTTTCACGCAAATGGATGTCGGCTATAACGTGGGACCGTCCAGCTGGTCGCACACCTTCGGCATCGACTATGCAAGCGGGAAGCGCAGCATGGTAACGATCCGCAACGGCAAGTGGAGAATATTGCCAGCCTTGTCAGCCGATGGCAGCGGTGTGATAACACCCAAACCAACTGAACAATAAAGACTTTCCAGCCCAGTGACTAGCTGCCAACGAAGTTCTGGTCCATGTGCGCACGCGCGTGTGTGCGTGCGTATGTGTACGTGAGATAAGTTCAATTCTTGGCAGTAGGGAAGAAAGCCCAAAGGGATCAAGAAGATAATGTGTTATCATTCTTTATTTTGACTTGGCAGCAACTTAATTCTTCAAACAGTTCCAACAACTTCATCCACCATCCCTTGAAACTGCGACAAACTGTCAACCTTCAACGCCTTGCCAGCCACCCCACGATCTGGGCATATAGCGACCGAACAACGGAACGGACCTGAACGTGACACCCGAAACCTACCCACACAAGCAACAGCCATGGAAGCACCAGCGCGAACTGCTGGAACAGACATGGGACCGTGAATACTTCGCCCTGCTGTGGGAACAGGGAACCGGCAAGACCAAGGCGGCGCTGGACACCGCGTGCTTGCAGTACATGAACGGGCTGATCGACGGCCTGCTGATCGTGGCACCAGACGGCGTGCACCTGAACTGGTCGAACACTGAAGTGCCGGAACACCTGCCGGACGCACTGCGCCGTGTGACCAAGACCTTCGCCTACCAGACGAAGAAGGCGAAGAACAAATCCTTCAAGGCTGACATCCAGAAGCTGCTGGACCACAAGGGCTTCGCCATCCTGTGCATGTCCTACAGCAACTTCATGACCGGCGACGGCAAGAAGTGGGCGAAGAAGTTCCTGACCGAACGCACCTGCATGTACACGCTAGACGAAGCCAGCGAAATCAAGAACCCCGGCGCGGCGCGCACCAAGACACTGCGGGCATCGGCACGCTACGCCAAGACCCGGCGCATTCTGGAAGGCACGCCAGTCACGCAAGCACCCTTCGACATTTACGCGCCGATGTGCTTCCTGCACAAAGCCTTCTGGCATGACTACAACTGCGCCGACTACGATGCCTTCAAGCAGAAGCACGGCATCTTCCAGCCGATCACTGTGAACGCTGGCAATCGGGTGGTGACGGTGGACAAGGTGGTCGGCTACAAGCAGGTGGACGCCCTGCGTGAATACCTGCTGCCGCATGTCAGCCGCGTGCTGAAGAAGGACGTGATGGACCTGCCGCCAAAGGTCTTCCAGAAGCACCGCTTCGAAATGTCGGCTGAACAGTGGCGCGTCTACAACGATCTGGACAAGCAACAGCACGCCATGCTGGGTGATGTGCAAAAGTGCCCGGAGTGCGACGGCACCGGCAAGGTGGACGCAGGCGACTACTGGAAGGCGTGCGATGCTTGCGCCGGGCGCGGCATGGTGTCGGACCTGAACATCACGGCAGAACTTCCAATCGTCTGCATGATGCGCAAGCAGCAAGTGTCGGCAGGCTACAGCCCAGCGGACGAAGACCCGCACCTGCGGCTGATCGGCAGCACCAATGTGCGGCTTGAAGAACTGATGAAGCTGGTGGAGAAGATCACCGGCAAGGTGATCATCTGGTCGCGGTTCACTGCCGACATCAACTTGATCATGGAGCGGTTCGCCAAGGATGGCATCAGCGCCGTCCGCTATGACGGGCAGGTGGACGAAGACGACCGTGAAGCTGCCAAGGTGAAGTTCCAGAAGGTGGCAATCAAGGATGGCGGCCCGGTGGCCTTCGTGGCGAACCCGGCAGCCGCATCCCGTGGGCTGACCTTGCACGCGGCCAAGACCGTGATCTACTACAACAACAGCTTCAAGCTGCGCGACCGTCTGCAATCGGAAGACCGGGCGCACCGTGGCGGCATGGACGAACACCCGGTGCTTTATATCGACATGATGTCCGACGCACCCATTGACGAAACCATTGTCACAGCCCTGCGCAACAAACAGGACGTGGCGGATCAGGTAACAGGCGACGAAGCGAAGGAATGGATATGACGCCCAAGGTCTACGCAATACAGAACCAGCACTTCCGTGATCGGCAGACTGGCGAACTGGTGCCGAAGGTGGACATGGAACCTGCGCTGGCTTACGGCGAACTTGTCTATATTTTCGAACCGACCGCCCGATCCCACGAAGACATCGACGCCATCATCGAAACAGCATGGGACGTTCTGTCGCGTATGACGCCGCAGGACTATCTGGTACTGATGGGCGATCCCGTGCTGATTGGCATTGCCTACAGCGTGGCTGCCCATATCCTGCATGATCTTGGTGGCAACGTGCAGGTGCTGAAGTGGTCGAAGAAGTTTCAGGCTTACGAAGTCGTGGCCGCCAATCCTTTCTTTGGAGACGACGAACAGGAGAACGATCAATGACAACCAACGATTATGACTACAGCCAGTTCAAGGACCACCCGACCAGTGCCAACGCGGGCGACAACAGCCTGCACGCATTGTCTGCGCTGGCCGAAGAACAGATTGCCGCCGAACTGAAGGTGGAACAGCTGAAGAAGGAACTGGCCGAAGCAGAAGCCGACCTGAAGACGATCAAGACCGAACGCTTCCCGGCGCTGCTGGATGAACTGGACATGACCAGCTTCAGCCTGTCATCTGGGCAGGTGGTGAAGATCAAGGAAAAGTTTGTCGCCAGCGCCAACAAGGCGGACACAGACCGCGTGCACCAGTGGGTGGAAGACGAAGGCAACGGCGACCTGATCAAGCGGGAATTCAACATCGTGTTCCCGAAGGAAGAAGAAAAGTGGGCGGCCAAGTTCTGGCGCGATCTGCAACAGCGGAAGAAGCCGCTGGACGTGACGGTGAAGCGCAGCATCCACCCGGCCACCTTCAACAAGTACATCGAAAACAAGATCACGGAAGGCAAGACGCCGCCAGACTGCGTGCACATCATCCGGCACCGCAGCACCGAAATCACGGACAAGTAGTCCATGGTCAGCTGGTGTCGGCTGTTAACTGGCACCAAACAGTGAAGCAAACCAGCCAGTGAAGGAATTCAGACAATGGCGAAAAACGAAGAAGCAGCAGAAAGCAAGGAAGTCGTGACCAAGGCATCCACGGAAGTGGCCACCTACGATTACGGCAACTATGGCGCAACCGGCTATGAGAACACGGACAGCGATGACATCGCGGTTCCCTTCCTGAACCTGTTGCAGTCCAACAGCCCGCAGTGTTCGGACGAAAGCATGCCCGACGCCCGGCCCGGCAAGTTCCTGAACAGCGCGTCCAACGAACTGTTCAGCGGCAAGGACGGCGTGCACTTCATCCCGGCCCTGACCGCCCACGAATTCGTGGAGTGGGTGCCGCGTGAAAAGGGTGGTGGCATCGCTGCCCGGCATGAAGTCGGCAGCCGTTTCGTGGAAGACTGCATGAAGGCTGCTGGCAGCCGTGTGGGCAAGATACCGACGCCGGAAGGTAACGAGTTGATCGAAACCTTCTACATGTACGGCATCTTGCTGGGCACCGACCCGAACGCCACCACGGGCGAAGCGTGCATCCTGTCGTTCAAGTCCATGGGTATTGGTGCCTACAAGAAGGCGATGTATTCGCTGAAGAAGACCACCATCACCCGGACCGATGGATCGAAGATCAAGCCACCGCTGTTCGCGCACCGGATCAAGCTGACTTCGATGGCGGACAAGAAGGACGGCTACGACTTCTTCCGTGTGTTGATCGAACCTTCGATTGACCGTGACGTGAAGAAGTCGCTGATTGCACCGAACGGACCGCAGGGCCATCTGATGGCGGAAGCCGAAGAAGTCCTGAACGGGTTCATGCAGGGCACGCTGAAGGCTGCTGAAGAAACCCAGACCACGGGCGCAGGTTCGGCGGCTGGCGACGAAGAAGTGCCGTTCTAGGCCAGTGCACCCCTAGAACTTGCGCGACTGTCCGGCGGTGGCATTCCGTCACCGCCGGGCTTCCCACCTTCAGGAACGGAACCATGTGGACAGACGAACAGGAACGCGCCATCGCAGCAGTTCGCAAGTGGCTGCACAACCCAAACGACAAGTTGATCTTCCGGCTGTTCGGCCCAGCAGGCACGGGCAAGACGACACTGGCCAAGGCGCTGGTGGGAGAAGTCGAAGGATCGGTGATCAGCTGCGCCTACACCGGCAAGGCTTCGTCAGTCCTGCGCCGCAAGGGCTGGCCGAACGCCACCACAATTCACAGCCTGATCTACAGCGCGAAGGACAAGTCGCGGCTGAAGCTGAAGGAACTGGAATCGGAACTGATCGAACTGCTGAAGGGATCAGACCCGAACAAGGACAAGAAGGCGGACAAGCTGCGCGAAGCCATCCGCGAAGAACGCAAGGCGGTGGCCCGGCCATCGTTCCAGCTGAACGAACAAAGCACGGTGAGTGATGCCGCACTGGTGGTGGTGGACGAAGCGTCCATGATCGGCCAGCGCGAAGGCGAAGACCTGTGCAGCTTCGGTGTGCCGATCCTTGCACTGGGCGATCCCTACCAGCTGCCGCCAGTCATGGACACCGGCTATTTCACCAACGACAAGCGGCCCGACTTCCTGCTGACGCAGGTGCACAGGCAGGCGACGGAAAGCGCGATCCTGCGGCTGGCCACGGACATCCGTGAAGGCAAGGGGATCACTGCCGGTGACTACGGTGACGCCCGCGTGGTCGATGCTGGCGACCTGAAGCGTGAAGACTACATGGCCGCCGACCAGATCATCTGCGGCACCAACAAGACCCGGCGCATCCTGAACAAGCGATTCCGCCTGACCTTGGGCCACCCAGCCGGACACCCGGTGGTGGGCGACAAGCTGGTCTGCCGCCGGAACGATCACGACATGGGACTGTTGAATGGAACGATCTGGTATATCACCCACGTTGACAGCTTGGGACCAGACCAGTCGATCATCCGAATCGTGCCCGAAGAAGACCGGAACGCCCGGCCACTGATGGTCACGACACACATGCACTGGATGCAGGACCGCGAAGACGAACTTGGCCCATGGGAGCGCAAGCAGGCGCAGGAGTTCGCTTACGGCTACGCAATCACCGGCCACATGTCGCAGGGCAGCCAGTGGGACAACGTGCTGGTGATGGATGAAAGCTGGGCATTCCGACAGGACCGAAGCAAGTGGCTGTACACAGCCGTGACGCGGGCAGCTGAACGCCTGACCATCGCCCGGACTTAACGCCATGGAAGGCGACCTGAAGCGGTTCCACAAGGCGCTATGCGGCTGTGTTCAACAAATCGGATTTATGTTGATCAAGCGCACTGCGTCCAGATCGCAGCTGGCCACCGTCTGTGACACCTTGACAGAAGAAATTGATCTGATCCGCAGCAAGATCAGTTCCACCAGATGACAACCCGGTGGCGGTTCCTGATCAGCGTGCTACGCTGCCGGGTTCTGTCATCCCCAAACCTGAAGGAAGAAGCCAATGCAAATTGGACCAGCCAGTCCATTGTCTATGAACCTGCACGGCCAGAAGTACCGTGGCCCGCAGGAGAGTTTCGAAGAATTCGCCAACCGCGTGTCCTTCGCCCTGTCCGATGATCCGGCCCACTACCACCAGTTCAGAATGCGCCTGATGGAGCAATCCACCATGCCAGCTGGTCGCGTGCAGGCAGCGGCTGGCAGCCTGCGGAACATCACCATGTTCAACTGCTTTGTGTCCGGCGACATCGAAGACAGCTTCGTGGATGATGGCGGCATTATGGATCGCGCCAAGGAAGCGGCGACGACCATGCGCATGGGCGGTGGCATCGGCTACGGCTTCGGCACCCTGCGTCCTGAAGGCGACCTGATCCGCAAGCTGGGCAGCAGATCGTCCGGCCCGATCATGTTCATGGGCATATTCAACGAAGTCTGCCGGGCGACTGCATCAGCTGGCAACCGGCGCGGTGCCCAAATGGGTGTCATGCCGATCTGGCACCCGGACATCGAAAAGTTCATCCACATGAAGCAGAATCAGGACAAGCTGACCGGCTTCAACATTTCCGTGGGGATCACCAACGAATTCATGGACTGCCTGAAGACTGGCCGCCTGTTCCCGCTTCAGTTCGGTGGGCAGGTGTACAGGACCGTGAACGCGGAAAACCTGTGGAACATGCTGATGCGTTCCACCTACGACTGGGCAGAACCCGGCGTGCTGTTCATGGACCGCATCAACGACATGAACAACCTGCACTACTGCGAGACGATCAGCGCCACAAACCCGTGCGGTGAACAGCCGCTGCCGCCTTATGGTGCGTGCCTGCTGGGATCGCAGAACCTTGTGAAGTATCTGGTTAAGCGTGCTGACGGCAGCTTCGACTGGGACATGATCAAGTTCGAAGAAGACCTGATCTGCTTCTATCGTGCCATGGACAACGTGATCGACAAGTCCACCTACCCACTGCCGCAGCAGGAAGTGGAAGCCAAGAAGAAGCGCCGCGTGGGCATCGGGATCACCGGCACCGCCAACGCCATCGAAGCCGTGGTCGGCAACGCCTGCTACGGGGAAGACACCTTCCTTGACCACCTGCGCTACATTCTGGCGCGGCAGCGGGACGTGCTGTACAGCGCCAGCGTGGAGCGGGCGAAGCAGAAGGGATCGTTCCCGGCGCTGGACAAGAAGCAATATCTGGATGGCATGTACATCCAGACGCTGCCCGAAGACATCCGGGCGAAGATCGCCAAGCACGGCATCCGCAACAGCCACCTGACCAGCATTGCGCCGACCGGCACCATCAGCCTGACAGCGGACAACGTGTCTTCGGGCATCGAACCTGTCTTCGCCTATGAAGCCGACCGGACGATCCTGCTGGACGATGGCCCGATGTCGGAACGCTGCTATGACTACGGCGTGAAGTTCTTGGGCATGAAGGGCAAGCGATCCGCAGATGTGACTGTGGACGAACACCTTGCCGTTCTGACGACCGCCCAGCAGTACGTGGACAGCAGTGTGTCGAAGACCTGCAACTTGCCCCAGGACGTGGGCTGGGAACAGTTCAAGGACGTGTACATCCGCGCCTTTGAAGGCGGTGCCAAGGGCTGCACCACGTACCGCGCAGGCGGCAAGCGTGAAGCGATCCTGACTTCCGCCGACGAACCGGAACCACAGACACCGCAGGAAGAAGCTGCCAGCGGGCAGACCTGCTACATTGACCCGGTGACGGGCAGAAGGGAATGCGAATGAAGACCGTGACCATGTTCGTGAACAACGTGGCGGTGATTTTCGGACGACATGAAGACCGACCGGCGTGTGGTGCGATGCCGCTGCCGCCAGACTTCTGGGACCGCTTCCACATCCCACGGTCTTAACCGCCTGTTAACCCTGACACCCGGTGGCTGTTGCAGCTGCCGGGTGTTTTGGTATGATGACTACATCGAACAGAAAGGAACTGACCAATGACCAACACCCGCACCGAAGCCCTGATCACCGAAATGGTTGCCCACGCCCGCACTGGCAGCGATGTCATCCCGGCGTTCTTCCAGCCTGTCTTCGGTCGCAGCAACCATGTGTCTGCCGCCATCCGCGCTGCCGTCAAGCGTGGCCTGCTGGTTCAGAACGGTGTGGATGGAACGGGCAAGCCCAAGTATGCCGCCGTGATCCCTTCGGCCACCCACACTTCCACCACGTCGATCCACTAACAGGAGAACTGACCAATGATCGCAGGCAAATACACACCCTTCCAGCTGGGCTACAACGATGGCCGCAATGGCGTCAACAACCGCGACCTGTCGGCCTTCACGGAAGCCCAGAAGGCTTCCTACGGCAAGGGCTTCGACATCGCTACAGGGAAGGAATAGACCATGAAGAAGTAACCCTTTGTTAACCACAAGATCAGCCCGGCGTTGCAAGACGCCGGGCTTCTGCTATCCTGACTTCACCAAACGAACAGGAGAACTGACCATGAGACTTCACCTTGACCACCTTGGCCGCTGCGGTTCCGACCATCCCTGCCAGTTCTGGCGCGTGGAAACATGGCGCACCGGCAGCCGTGTCGCGGACTTCACCAGCCCGACCGAAGCCCACGCCTTCGCCATGGCAGACACCAAGGAACGCGGCTTCCGCGAACTGCACAAGGTCTGCCAAATGACCATCACCAGTGGCCGCGCGTAAGCGGCCACAGTAGGAGAACTGACCAATGGCTAACCCGAACCGCGCCATGGCGCACGTTGCCAACAACCCTTGGCAGCCACACCGATCCTTCCGTTCCGAATCAGAAGCGGAACGCTGCCGCGATGACTTGCGTGCGGAAGGTGTTGAAGCCCGCATGTCCAGTGGCATGATGGGACCACGTAAGAAGCCTTGGCGCGTCTGGCGCGTCTGGGTTCGATAACAGGAGAACTGACATATGAAGCCAATCACGAACGTGCCGCCCGTGCACTTCAAGACCACGACCGACACACTGGACGAAGTGTGGGACATCGTGAATCGATCCGCGCCGACCACTAAGAAGGTGGCGATCCCACGCGATGCACTGATCGCCCTGCTGGCCGACCACGCGGCCATGGCCACGATCATCGAACGGTAACGGTTCGTTAACCATCGGACCCGGCAGGTGTTGCAGCCTGCCGGGTTCCTGCTATGGTGAGTTCATCGAAACACGAACAAGGAACTGACCAATGACCTTCACCAACTGGATCGACACCTTCTGCGAAGAAAAGGGCTTCGACATGGAACGCGGCTTCGAAGTCGAAGGACCGTCCGGCACCAACCACATGAACTACGAAGTCGTGGTGTCTGCCATGAAGTCCGCACCGGCCCACGAACAGGCCAAGATCAAGGCCACGCTGGTCAAGATCGACTTCCTGAACGGTGACTGCCTGCACTTCTTCCGCCATCTGGCGCAGGCCATCGCCATCTAAGTCAACCGGGTGGGCTTCGGCCCACCCACCCCGAACAGGAGAACTGACCATGTACACAATCGAAGTCCACAACGAAATCGGACCCGCGCCGCGATACGCACCCACGCTGGTCTACTACGTCAACGGCGACCGGATCGGCAGTACCGTGAAGGAAGTCAAGGCAGTCTGTCCCGGCCCGGAACGCAGCCGCATTGCATCGGCGTGCCAGCGTGCCAAGGAAGACGGCATTCCCGTCACTGTCGCCATGACCCTGATGGGCTGGGGAACCTTCGGTGGTGTCAGCCACGAACAAGCGCAGGCGGCCAAGTCATGCTGACCACCATCATCTTCACAGCCAAGCAGGCGCAAGTCCTGAAGCACCGGATGGAAGTGCCGGACTGTATCGCTGAAGTCTGGGGACCGGACAACGACAACCTGTTCCCCGGCAATACCGTCGAACAGATACAGGACATCATCACCGACCTGATGGCGCGTATCTTCCAAGACAGACCGGACGGCGGCATGGTCGCTATCTTCAAGGCAGACAACCGTGATGAAGTTTGCCTGATGAACGAACTGGTGGACGGCAACACCATGGCAGGCATGGTTTACGACATGCTGGATCACGCAGTTGGTGATCCCGTCTACAACGAAGGGCTGGGCTGGCGCAACGCCATGCGGGCGATAGATCGCAAGTATGAAATCGCTGGACTGGATGCACAATTCAATGTCTGAACGAACTGTGGTGGTCGGCGGCCATCCGCTGACCCGCAAGTCGCTGGATGACTTCCCGCCGGGCACGATCCGCACCATGATCGGCGTGATGTGCGACACCCTGACCAAGCAGGCGTGGCGCTACAGCACCCGCGATGACCTGTGGAACCTGATGCTGGAATTCGACAGCGTGGACGGCAAGGAAATCGTCCGGCGCAGGATCGAAGCCGGACGGGTGCCACGGCGCGGTGGACGCCGCCCGCGTGGACGCACGGTGCATCGCACCTACCACACGTCCTACAGGCTGGCGAACAACGCCATGCCGCTGCCCGAAGACCGCGAAGTGTACTGGGTGCCGGTGGTTCATGATCACGGCTACTGGGCACCGATCCCCGACATGGCTGGACAGCGATGGCCTGATGACCTGATCATCGAAGTGAAGTCCACGGACAACCCATGCAAGCCCGGCAGCGACACGTGGGTGCTGTGGAACCTGCTGGTGCTGCACAAGTATCATGGCAAGACGATCCGCGACTGGAAGGTGATGGACGACCCTGACAGACGCAACACCATCGGCCAATATCGGCGGATGGCAATGCACCAGATGCGCTACTTCGTCCGCAACGGGTGGGTGTGGTTACGCCGCCCAGAACACAAGGAAGACCGACATGATGGTTCAGCTTGAAACGCCTTATGCAGCCGACAACGAACACGACCTGCAACAGAATGTTCGATATGCCCGGCTGGCAATGCACGACTGCCTGATGCGTGGAGAAGCACCCTTCGCATCGCACCTGCTTTACACCCAGCCCGAAGTGCTGGACGACACGATCCCGGCGGAACGGAAGCTGGGGATTGAAGCCGGGCTGGTGATCGGTGGCCGCGCCGACAAGACCGTGGTTTACACCGACCGTGGCATCAGCAAGGGAATGCAGCTGGGCATCGACCACGCAGAAAAGCTGGGACGCCCGGTGGAATACAGGACGGTGCCCGGCTACTGGGACGTGCGTAAGTGCGACTTCCGCGAAAAGCAGCCAGCTGCTGGGACACCCAAGGACCACGAAGACTGACTGCGACAGGCTGCCACGTTTCCTTCGGTGGACGTGGCGGCTACCTTACCCACAACAGGAGAACACCCGATGACAGAACGT
>JAKQEI010000251.1 GCA_029573495.1 Bacteroidota bacterium
GGCCATGGTCTGGCCGGCGAGGTGACCCTTGACCTCGGTCCCGCAGAGCAGGAGGAACCGGATGTTGGGGTTGGAGATGATGTTGGCGATGACCTTCTCGAGACCGAGGTTCTCGGTCTTGCAGGACCCTGTAATGGCGGCCCCGCCGTCACAGATGCCCTTCTCGTCGAGGTGGGACCCGCAGGTCATCACGGCCACGGGGCTGTTTGCATCGCCTGCATGGAAGTCTCCCTGCACGATCGGCCATCCGCTTGCTGGTGATTTCTTGTCTGCCATCTCTTTCACCTCACATCAGATGGAATACATACACCCCTGCGATGAAGAGGCCGACTGCCAGTCCGTACCAGTAGGCGGTTGCTGCGCCTGCGGTCGGAAGTGCGTTCTCCCTGTTCGGGAACGAAGCCAGGAAGTTGCCTTTTCCGGAGAGCATGTTCACGATATCGTCGGCGACGGCTTCCATGTCGGCGACCTTCTCGATCACCGGTGCAAGCGACTCGCCCGCGGTGGTCACAACCCCGATCGTCGGGTCGACCACAAGTCCGTATTCCGGAAGAACCTGGACGTACATATCAGTGTCCCTCCAGTTCCGGTATCGGTTTTGAATCCAGCCATCCTGCTGCATCGCGCTTCGAGAGCTCGATGTACTTCGCATAGGTGTAGTACCAGCCCACGAGTGCCACGATGACGGATACCAGTGCGGCCGCCATGCTGATCAGAGCCATCGACATCACTGCCACGGCGATCATGGAGAGGAACCCGCACTCCTGTGCAAGCGTGAGCATCCTGTCCTGGGTCCAGTTTGGACCGAGGCATGCATTGAACGGGTGCTGGATTGCAATCCCGCCGAGCATGAATGCCACTGCGAGCAGACCTCCTCCAATGAAGGATGCCTGGTAACTCGGCAGCGAAAGCCCGAGGATGGTCACGGTGCCAGAGGTCAGCGGAGAGAACTCAAACGATCCGGACATCATGGCTGCAAATCCCATCAGGACCAGTGCACCGATGATTGCCATCTCGATCAGCGACTGGATCATGACCGGGATGCGCATGTTCAGGACGTTGTTGGACAGGAACCCGAGAATTGCTCCGATGATTGCGGCCAGGACGACTGCGACTATCGGTGCGGCCACCCCGTACTTGGTGGCAAACAGCATGGCGATCACGCCGGAACCGAATGCCATCATGCCTGCGGAAGGCACGCCGGTACCGATACCGTAGCTGCACAGGTGCTTGATGGCGTGGCTTCCCCATACAATGGCGGCAATCGCGCCCAGTCCCCCGAAGAACGAGAAGAGCTGGGTCCCGGTAAGGGCGTTCGCATACGTCAGGTAGATGAGTACCAGCGACGCGACGAGGCCTGCTGCCAGGATGGTGTTGTGGGGAACGCCTCCCTCGATTACTTCAACCTTTACTGTCATTTCTGCACCTCACATTGCCACGATCAGGATCGCGACCATCCCGCAGAGGGCTGATGCCACTGCAGAGGCGACGAGTGCCCGGGGGAACCGCTTGAACTTGGGGTCATGCGGGCCTTCGATCGTACCGGTGATGTTGTACGCGGTGAGCACCGCGTTCACCAGGAACATGCCTATGGCGAAGATGCCTGCCAGGCTCACTGCGATGGGCAGTATCTGGGCAGGAAGCGCCTGCATCATGCCGGGGAGAGCCTCCTTGTACACGTCCAGGAGCATGATGTAGATGAGCGTCCCGCCGCCGCCTCCAAGGAGGCCGCCGATGACGCCGCCCACGTAGGAGACGAACGGGAGTCCGTGACCCTCAGTTCCCTGGGACTTGAACTCGGCCTGCGTGTCCCCGGTGATCGGGTCCTTGGCGACCTTTCCCGAGGCACAGGGGATTCCCATGCCGAAGACGTAGATGAAGGTGACGAACATGCAGGTGATAGCCATCATCAAACCGCCGCCGACCGCCCCTGTGATCACTGCAACCACGAGCCCCTGTTCTGCGGCCCAGGCGCCTCCGAAGAGACCTGCAAGCCCCGCACCGGCAGCGAGCATGGCGACACCGGTCGCGATACCAGGTGCCTGCCCCATGGCTGCGGGTGCACCGCCGACCGGGACGAAGTGGACGCCGAAGGCGATGGCGAGTCCGCCGATGATGATCCCGATGAGAGCCATGAACATCAGGCCTGACCCTACCAGGAAGTAGGTGGCACCGATGATCACCAGCAGGAGGATGATGCCTGCGATGGTGGAGGGCATGTCCATTGCCCCTCCGGCCTGTGGTTTTGCTCCAACAGCGCTCATCTTCAGGATCCCTCCTCGGCAGGCTTTCCATAGGGTCCGTAGTTCTTGCGGGCCCAGACTTCGATATAGCGGTCGATGACCGCGAAGATCAGGATGATAATGATCCCGACAATGATGGCTCCCCAGCCGGCACCCACGTGCTCAAAGAGCACGGTTCGCCATATCTCGAGGAATACGATCAGGCCGAAACAGAGCCCTGATGCAGGGCCGCCGAGCTTTGCAGAGAACCACCCGTTGTCAAGGGAGTTCCTCTCACCCGCTTCGGCGTAGCGGACGATGTTACCGGATGCGGATATGGGCACACCGGCCCCGAATTTCTGGGACTGGTACTGCCGCTCCTTTCCATAGAAGGGGTTTCCAGTTGCAGATCCGGCAGCGCCGAGCGCAATACCCCACACCAGCCCCAGCAGGGGCAGTGGGAAGGGGTGGCCGAGCGCGGCGTTGATCAGGTGACACATGGTCACCGTGGTGAAGATGGCGACAAA
>JAKQEI010000260.1 GCA_029573495.1 Bacteroidota bacterium
TGCAGGTGCGGCTTGGCATCGCAGAGAAGGAACTGGAGCGCGTCCGTAACGAAAGGGAGGCGCGGTACAACAGGCAATTCAACAACGACCACCAATGATCAACAACATCATCACCGGAGCCGTAGTGCTCTACGCCGTAGCCGTGGGCTACCACATGTACAAGGGCAAGTCCTTCACCGCTGCTCTGCTCTGGGTGTTCACCTGGTTCAAGGGACTGTTCAGCGCACAGGCAGCGCCCGATGCAGAGAAGCCATCGGAAGCGCCCAAAGCGAAGAAGAAATGAGCGTCTGGGACCTCATGCTGATCGACTGGCCGAAGTTCGTCGTGGCTTCGGTGGCGGGCCTGTTGTCGGGCCTCGGCTTCGGCATCGGACACGCCGTGTACGACATCCTGCTCCGTGAACCGTGGCGCAAGCTCCTTGAGCGGTGCAGGCAAAAACGGTCATAACAGCGGCCTTCGCCGGTGTGGTCCGCTGGGCCATCATGCGCGTATTACCCCGCGCTATGGTGGGCACCGTTGCCGCTGGCGCAGGTGTGGACTTTGAAAGCACGGTCATCGACTTATCGCAAGCTGCGCAGGAGGTGCCGGTCAGCGCCGTAACGCTCTCCGCCCTCGATGACTTCGAGCGCGATGGTATCATCGACCGAACGAACGACCTACCATCGGCGGGGATCTATCCACTACGCGACCTGTCGATCGTGACAACGCGGTACTGGCACCACACCGCAAGCGCGGAGGGTGCTACGTGGGAGCAGATCGCACGGGGTCACATCAAGCGCGGATGGGCAGGGATAGGGTACCACATCGGGATCGACAAGGAGGGCAAGGTGGCGATCCTCAACCCGCTGAACAGGCGGACCAACCACACGGAGGGCCACAACTCCAAAGGGGTCGGGATAGTGCTGCTGGGGAACTACGAGGTGAACAGGCCCAGCGATGCGATGGCCAAGGCGATCGGCAGGGTGCGGGCGTACATGGACCTGATCGACATCACGGAGGAAAGGCTGCACCGGGATACCAAGGCGACCGCCTGTCCGGGTCGGTACGCGGTTGAGGTGCTGCGGACACATGCTCAGGAATAGGGGATGAACGATAGGACATTCGAGATATGAAAGACGCGCGTGTATGGCTCATCACAGCGGTGATCTTCTTCGCCCTGCTGGTTGGTACATACCACGTTGCACGTAAGTCCGTCCGCTGCCCAGAGCCTATCACCACATGGGAGGCCCTTCGTGAATGGCAGGCCAAGGCAGCGAAGACCGACAGCCTTGACGCCCTGCTTTCCACCATGCTCAAAGCTGCCGAGGATGCCCATGATGAGCACGTCAGAGAGATTGTCCACCGTCCAACACCTTCATTCCATGACCATTTCACAAGTTCTCCGAATAGTGCTGCTGCTCGCGCTAAGTGGGATAGCGTCCTCATGCGTAGGCCAGGACGATACGACTACCGTACGGACAGCGCCGGACACGTGCTTCTTACTGATACCGTGCGCTGAGATCGACACGGCAGCGGCTTACAGGTCCATGTTGAACGCTACGGCGCGGGAGCTTGCTATTGATCGGGCAAAGTGCCTCTACCGGGAATGGACCTTGATCGGAAGGACCGAGGCGCTGCACATTGAAACCAGGGAGGCGAAGCGGGAGGAACGGGAGCGGTGCGACTTCACGATCCAGGCTTTGGAGAGCAAGCTATTCGCCGAGCAGCGGATAAGCGACCGGCTACGGCCATGGGCCACGATCGGGAAGGTGACGGTGGGGGTAGGGCTGGCGGCTGGCGGGTATGGGATTTACAGGTTGGTGAGGTAGGTCGGACACTTGCTCGCCAACGTGAACGAAAGGGGTGAAGATTAGCGGCATGAGCACCAAGCGCGAACCCATGTTGACCGATGAAGCGATCCAGCAATGGTCGCGCGTATCGGCTCAGACTTCGGCACAGAGAAAGGCGACGGCTCCGCACACGAACACGAACTATGCGCTAGGAGCCAAGGCCGCGCGTGACCATTACGAGAACCTGATCGCCAGCGGTGAACTGCGCATCGTGCGCAAGCCGACCCTGAAGTACATGCGGATCAACCTACCCGAACACCGATGAACGCACAGCGAGAGATCAAGTTCCGGGCGTGGGACATCGTGACCATGAAGATGGCTACCGGAGTGGTCATCCATGAGAACGGAATGGCCTTCACCAATGATGGGCAGGGGGACGAGGTGATACTGATGCAGTACACCGGACTGAAGGACAAGAACGGGAAGGAGATCTACGAGGGGGATGTGGTCGAACTTCACGGAACACGTAGGCTTGAAGTTCACTTCTTCGGGGGTGCTTTCGGATGGACTGGAATGATGGGCGTGGACGACTTCATTCCGTTTTCGCGCGACCGGATCAGGCTTGAAAAGCTGCTTTCGTGGACACAGGTCATCGGCAACATCCACGAGAACCCAGAACTGCTGATCCCATGAACATCCACCCCGGAGACGGCATCATTGACCTGCGCACGGAAGCACACCGCAGGGGCATCGTGGTAGGCCGCAACTACACCGACCCTCCCGGCAATGTCCAAGGGGATCTCACGTCCATCACGGTGAAGTTCTGGGAGGACCAGATGCCCGAGGTGATCAATGTCGGAGAGTTCCGCCGTGAGACGTTCATCGAGTACATGACCAGACCCACGGGCTTCGGCAAGACGCATTGGGCGCTGTTCTTCCTTATTCAGTTGGTGCTCGGCATCGGCATGGCC
>JAKQEI010000264.1 GCA_029573495.1 Bacteroidota bacterium
TCGCGCTGATCGATGGGGTCGTTCAGTTCGCTGTAAGCGTTGCCCACCTCGAAACCGGCCACGTACAGCTCGAAACGTTCGGTAAGCCGTGGATCGTCGCGGTGCTTCTTGCACAGCGGGCTCATCTCGATGGGGAAGTCCATGACGAAGGTGGGCTGGATCAACTCGGGCTGGACCAACTCACTGAAGAGCTCATCGATCAACTTGCCCTTGCCCATGGCCGCGGTGACCTCGATGCCGTGCTGCTTGCATAGCTCACCGATCGTGCGTTCGTCCGCATTCAGCACATCCACGCCGGTCTTCTCCTGGATCGCACCACACATGGTGATGCGCTTGAAGGGCTGGCCGAAGTCGATCGCCTTGCCCTGGAACTGCGCCGTGGGCGAACCGTTCGCAGCGGTGGCCACCTTGCGGAATACGCCTTCGATGAAGTCCATCATCCAGCGATAGTCCTTGTAGGCCACGTAGAGTTCCATGATGGTGAACTCCGGGTTGTGGGTGCGGTCCATCCCCTCGTTGCGGAAGTTGCGACTGAACTCGAACACGCCATCGAAACCGCCGACGATGAGGCGTTTCAAATACAACTCGTTGGCGATCCGCAGGTAGAACCGGGTATCCAGCGCATTGTGATGCGTGATGAAAGGCCGGGCCGCCGCGCCGCCCGGAATGGGTTGCATGACGGGTGTATCCACCTCCACATACCCGGCCTCCTGGAAGGCATCGCGCATGGCGTTGAAGATCCGCGTGCGCTTCAGGAAGGTCTCCTTCACAGGAGGATTCACGATGAGGTCCACGTAGCGCATCCGGTAGCGCAGCTCGGGGTCGGTGAAGGCATCGTGCACCTTGCCCTGGTCGTCGGTCTTCACCACGGGTAGCGGGCGCAGGCTCTTCGCCAGCAAGGTCAGCTCCTTCACGTGCAGGGTGAGTTCGCCGGTCTGCGTACGGAACATGAAGCCGCGCACACCGATGAAGTCGCCGAGGTGCAGCAGCTTCTTGAAGACCTCATTGTAGAGGGTCTTGTCCTCACCGGGAGCGATCTCGTCGCGATTGATGTAGATCTGCTGATCGCCGGTTGCATCGCGC
>JAKQEI010000269.1 GCA_029573495.1 Bacteroidota bacterium
GCACGCTGAAGGTCAGGTGCGGGAAGTGCTCGAAGATCGTGTCACCCCACGCCCTATCGAGGGTGGAGAGGGTGGAGACCACCAGCACGCGCTTGCGCTCCCCGATACTGCGCAGGTAGTCGTAGGACCAGAGCGATGACAATGTCTTGCCACTGTTGTGCACAACCACGCCGTTCACCACGAAGTTGTGGTGGGGGGCTTTCATGCAGATGTCGTACACGTCAACAACCCCGCCGTCTTCGATGGACACGATCTTGCCGTGCTTCGGGGTTACAACAACCACACCGCCGTTTCGAGTGCGCCCACCGTCCAGCTTGCTGTAGGGGTCGTGCTCTCGCTTATGGTCCGCCGCAAGCAAGACTTCAAGGTTTTCTGGCCGGTTGTCGCCTTTAACCCCGTTGATGTGGTGGACGTGGTATTCCGACGTGACGGGGTGCCCGACCGTTTGTTCAGCGACAAGGATGTGCTCGCACACATGGCCGCTTTGTCGTGCTCGGTGGTGTTCGGGCATATAAACCATGACGTAGCCGTCGCTGTCGATATAGCGTCCTCCCTTCCAAGCAGGGTTGTTTTCGCCAGACATGCGTGCCGACTGCTCTGCGCATCGGCACGCGCCACACCTCGCCTTCTTGGCGTGGTACGCACTGGAGTCCTTAACCTGCCGGGTGGCGCCACACGACACGCACGCAACTTCTACGTGGCCGTTCGTCACCAGGGTGTCCCCGACCCGCAAGTCTCCCGCTTCTGACCAACCACCAGGGATCATCACGCGGTGATCCGGCGTGCAGCGAAAAGTCTTGCCGTCAGCGAGGGTTATCCGCATGGTGGGCTTTTCACCCTTGAACAGCACATCTTCGATCTCGTTCAGGCCGAACCTGTCGCCTAGAAGCGAACGGCACTTCCACGGTTGGTCGCGCAGCGTCCGTGCTTTCGGATTGTGAAAGCGCCTAAACAGGTCGCGCATCGAGACCCTGAAGGTCTTACCGCAGCGGCTCGCAGAAACGACGTCGTCGCCAGCGATGCACCCAAGCCCGTTGTGGCAGTACGCCCGTGGGTGGTAGGTGAAGAACGCGGCCGTCTCGGTCTGCGCAAAGAAGGGTTGCTTGATCGCGTGCTCGTTGCGGGGCCAGTCGTAGTAGTACAGGATCGGACTGGGCGCCTTGATCCCCATGTTCCTCAACACCCGCACCTCGTCGAGCTTGTGCGGCACGGCGACGAGGGTTGCTCCACGGTACTCGAACGTCTTCGCGGTGGGGATCGTGGCCGTGATGTGTTCGGGATTTTTAGACCGAATCACCAGTACGCGTTTTTTCTTGTGGACCAGCATCCCTCTCTCCAAGCCGCATGGGTGCGGCCTTTTCTATTTTGACCAGTGCATCCGGCACGGGGTCGTCGCTCGTCCACTTGATGCCGTCCGTGAAGAAAAGCGACCCGTTCTTGGCGACCGCGCGGTATTCAAACCCGCTCCAGGTAGTGATGTTGTACTCGCCGTCCAGAAGGTTAATCATAACCCTTC
>JAKQEI010000275.1 GCA_029573495.1 Bacteroidota bacterium
CTGGGAGAGCGAGGCCCTGAAGGTGCTGGCCGAATTGGAGGAGGAGAAGAAGCTCAACGCGGAGCTGCGCGCCGACTTGCAGGCCATCGAGGAGCTGCACGCGGCGCAGCTGGGGCAGCCCTTCGAGCCCGGTGAACTGCTACAGCTAGCCACCGAACAATGGCCGGACATGCCGCTGGTGGCGGCCACCTTCGCCCTGTGTACCCAGGAATGGCCGGAGAGCGATCTGTACACGCACTTCATGGGCTATCCGGAACGCTGTGCGCTGCCCTATACCAGTGGCGCCACGCTGATGCACCCCGAGCTGGGCGAACTGCTCGTGGACCTCGCGTTCGACGAGCGCGTGGAAGGCGGTGTGCGCGTAATGGGCATGGACTACCTGGACCGCGTGTTCACGCCGCAGGATATGGACAAGCCCACCGAGGTGTACTGGCCGGAGCGCGATGCCCTGCCCACGAGCACCGCACCGCCCCAGGGGCAGCTGCGCATCGTGCACGTGAAGGGAACGTTGCCGGGCGCCGCTGCGTACACCGCCAGCCCGGATGGTGAACTACCTTGATCCGGCACAGCCATGGCGATCAACGACAACGTCCGGATCATCCCGCTCACCCACGAGGTGATCGAGCAGGCCGCGCACCCCTGGCCGGACCGCTGGGAGGAGCAGCTGGGCCGCCTGCGCTGGCACCTGAGCACCCCCTACGCCACCGCCTTGGTGGCCGAGATCTTCGGCGATGTGATCGGGGTGGGCTGCGGCTTCGTGCAGGGCGGCGTGGGCCGCATCACGGTGCTCGGTTTCCTGTCCGAGGCCGATGCCGAGGTGCGCGTGCGCCTCACCGATGCGCTGATCGACGCGCTCACGGCCGAAGGCAGCACCAGCATCGAAGTGGTGGCCGCACCGGCCGATGTGGACCGGTGGCAGGCCTTCGGTTTCGGCACCCACGAGACCATCCTGCGCTACACCGGCGGCAAATTCCTGCAAGCCACGCGCGACGAGGTGATCCACCACGAGGTGGAGCATCGCCTCGGGATCCTGCACCTGGATCGCAAGGCCTTCGGCTACGACCGCAGCACCCTGGTGATGGAGCACATATACCTCTGCGTGGTGTACATGGAAGGCACGCGCATCCGCGGCTTTTCGCTCTCGCTGCTCGGCGAAGGCCTCATCGTGGCGGACGCCCCGGACGTGGGCCTGGAGCTGCAACGCTGGCACTTCCCCATCCAGGAGCACATCCTGCTCCCCGACGGCAACGGCGCCCACGAGCACCTCACGAAGCAGGCCTACCGCCACGAGGTGGAAGGCATCCGCATGGTGCGCGGCACCGTGCGCCCCTTGCAGGTGGAGCTATGCTTCGCCTGGGCGTGGGGGGCGGTGTGAGGGTGCACGCCGCTGCCGGGGATCGCGCTGCTGAACGCGCCGCACCATTCCGCTTTTCCTATGTGGAAGGAAAGCCCCACGGTTGTTTTCTTTGGAACGGCCATGGACGCTCCACCACTCCGGATCCCGGTCGCGCTGGTCGATGACCACACGCTCCTGCGCAACATGCTGGGCACCATGATCGGCAACATGCCGGAATACGAGATGGTGCTGGATGCCGCCAACGGAGCGGAGTTCGTAAAAGCCATGGAAACGAGCGGCACGCACATCGCGGTGGCCGTGGTGGACCTGCACATGCCGGTGATGGACGGCTACGAGACCATCGCCTGGTTGCACAAGCACCGGCCGGGAACGCGGGTGCTGGCGCTCACCTTCGAACGCACCCAGCAAGCCATGGACAGGGCCCTCCAGGCCGGTGCCTGCGGCTTCGTACTGAAGGACGCCTCCTACCCGGAGTTCAAGCATGCCCTGGACCAGGTGGCCACGCGCGGGTATTACACCAATGGCCTTGTATTGGAGGACGCGCCGCAGGAGTTCCGGGAACTTCCCCCGGGCCGCATGCCGCTCACCGACCGGGAACTGGAGTTCATCCGGCTGGCCTGCGACCCCCGGGAATTGACCCACGAGACCATCGCGGAGCTGATGGATGTGCACCGGCGCACGGTGGACGGATACCGCAACTCGGCCTTCGCCAAGCTGGGGGTGAAGACCCGGGCCGGGATGGTACTGATGGCGGTGCAGATTGGACTGGTCCCTGGTTGATCCGGACCCCGCACACCGGTATTTACACGTAGTGCACACCGGTGTTTACACGGTATGGCACACCGGTGTTTACACGTAGTGCACACCGGTGTTTACACGGTATGGCTTATGCGAAGCGGCGGCCATGGGCGGATAGTTTCGGCCCCAACACCAAGAGCCCATGCCATCCATGCCCAACGGCGCCATCACGCGCCTGCAATTCGACACCGCCCGCGACCAGTTCATGGACCGCTTTCTGATCGACGCCAACAAGCTGCCGAAGGAGCCGCTGCAGACCTTCGACTTCGCCGACCTCAAGGCTCTGGTCGATGGCATCAGCGAGCCCTATCGCCTGGTGGTGGTGCACTATGGCCTGGCGGACGATGCCCTTCGGTACGGGTTCAGCTTCACCTTCGGGACACCGATCCCCAACACCGACTCCTATACCTATCCCGAGCAGAAGGATCCCACCCATGTGTTGGTCGGGACGCAGTTCACCCCCATCACGGCCGCTGCCTGGGCGCCGATGCGAAGTGCCTACCGGGACACGATGTGGACCAAGCGGGACAACGGCCATTTCGAGCAGCTCACAGCGGTGGATGCGCTGCGCTGTGTGTTCCCCTGGGAAGCGGAACTGCTGCCCTTGCATGACGACAATGTCGGGAACGGGGAGTACCGGATGGCGGTGGAGAGCATCAGCCGCTACCACGATGCGGAGACCGGGGATGGTGGCGCCTCCAGCCTGAAGGGTTTCCGCCACGAGATCGGTTTCTACATGGAGGAACGGGTGGATGGCAAATGGATCCGCTTGCTGAACAATGCGGTGGAGAACGCCCCCTACCGCAACCGTGCCGCTGACTACGGGAATCTTTGTCCGGTGAAGTGCATCATCTATACAGAGGTGTAGTGCGGCACACCTGACGGCCATGGAACTGATCGACGACCATAAGGAGATCGTCCTGCTGGCGGCCTTCGTGCTCTGGCTTGTTGCCCGTGGCCGGTCCGATCGCGCCTGGGTGCGGTACATCGGTCCGCTGCTGGGCCTGGGCTTCGCGATCGAGATGGCAGGCAAGTGGCTCGGCCATCAGGGCCTGAACAACCACCTGCTCTACAACGCCTTCTTCCTCCTGGACTTCGGGGTGATCAGCTGGATGCTCTACCGCAGCTTTCCCGGGGCACCGGGCCTGCATCGCCTGCTCGCCGGTGCCGGCATCATGCTGCTCCCGACCCTCCTTTGGGACCTGTGGAGCAATGGCACGCCCTACCTGTTGGCCACGAAGACCTTGATCATCGGCGGTTTCCTACTTGGCTTGCTCGCGGTGATCGCGCTGTTCGAACTGGTGCGCGAAAGTGCCGTGCCGGTGCACCGCCATCCCTTGTTCTGGATCCTGCTCTCCATCATGGTGTACTACCTCAGTTTCATTCCGATATTCGGTCTGTACAATTACCTGGTCGCCAACCATTCCCAGATCGTGTTCGAAGTGAACAAGGTGAACAGTGTCCTCTTCCTGACACGGTACGGCCTGGTATTGGTCGGGCTGGTCTTGTTGTACCGACAGGCGCCTGCATCCCATGGAGGGCAATGACCTCTTCCTCACCATCGTGGTGAGTTGCCTCACCATCTTCCTGGTCCTCTCACTCGTGGTGGCCTTGTTGGTGAAGAGTTCCATCCGGCAGCACAACCACCAGCTGGAACTGGCCCGGGCTGCATTGGTGAAGGACCAGGCCATCCTGCGTGCGGAGCAGCACGCCACGAAGGAGACCCTGCAACAGGTGGGCCTGGAGTTGCATGACAATGTGGCCCAGCTGCTGTCCCTGGCCAGTTTGGGCCTAGGGTCCGAACTGGCGCGTGCGCCGCAGAACAAGGTGGTCACGGGAGCGCACGAGGGCGTGGTGCAGGCGCTTGCGGAGGTACGGCGCTTGAGCCACACCCTGAACGTGGACCTCTGGAAGGATCTATCGATCGAGGCGGCGATCGGCAGGGAAGCGGAACGCGTGCGCGATTCCACCGGCCTTGCGTTGACGGTGCAGGTGGAAGGAGCACTGCCCGCCCTGGAGCCCCGGCAGAAGATGGGCCTGTACCGCGTATTCCAGGAGGTGCTGAACAACACGGTGAAGCACAGCGGTGCGTCGCAGCTCATCGTCACCCTCTCGGCCGCCCCGGTGTTCACCATGCGCATGGCCGATGATGGGAAGGGCTTCGACCCGCACACCATCCGCAGTGCCGGGGGGCTGGCGAACATCCCGGGCCGCTGCGATCGGATGGGCTTCGATGCCAGCTGCGAGACCGCACCGGGAAAGGGGTGTACGTGGCGCTTGGTGCAACGCGCAGTGCCGGGCTGAGTGGGACGCGTGGACCGCGGCGTGGGTGCAGGGGCAGGGGCAGGGGCATGTGGCTATTCGGCGCTACGGCTGTGGGTGGGAGAGTAGGCAGTAGGCAGTTGCCAGTAGGCAAGTGGTCGTTCTTCGCTTCGTTACTCACCGACGGTCATCGCGAGCGTTGAGGCACGAAACGCGAAGCGATCGCGCATCCAACGCACGCCCTGCCAAACTCCCGCGCGCAGGCCGGTTCACGAGCATCTTAAATACAGCGTGCGTGGACGTCCACGATCAGCGCGGGCGCGCCCGTCTCGGTGGCCCTGTGCATGCGGCCCTGTGCGAGACGGGCAGCGACTTTGATCGTGGTGCGTCCCGAGCCGGAGGCGTGGGGATGGCTCCACCGTTTAGTTCACTTCACCTTCTTTCTCAAGCGGAGTTCATGATCTCCCTTCGGTCGGTAGGCGAAGCAAAAGGTGGAAGAGGAATTGCTCTAGTTCCAACGGAGTGAAGACCAGTTGTGGGGAGAGGATCGTTTCCTCTGTTCATCTTCGACTTAGTCAGGGTAGTGCGTCCCGAGCCGAAGGCGTGCGGTGGTGGAAGCCCCGCAGAGTTTTGCGGCGTTAGCGAAGCATCAGGAGGATAAGATCTGCGTTCACGGCGAACGCGAGTCGCAGGGTCTCCGAAGCGGAAGACCCTGCGCAGGTTTGACGGAGTAGCGATCCCACATCCGACGCACGCCCTTCCAAAGGTGTAGGCCCTGGCCAATTCACGAACGCCTCAGGTCCGGCGTGCATGGACGTCCACGATCAGCGCGGGCCAGGCGGTCGGCGTGCCTGTGCGTAGAGCCGGTGCGGTAGCCGAGCCGCCTGGACTTTGATCGTGGTCGCCTTTTGGCTCCACCTTTTGGCGAAGCAAAAGGTGGAAAAGAAGATCCGTCAGTCCAAAAGGGCGATGACGAGCATCGGTGAACGGAGCATTGTCCTCACGTCCGCATCCACCGGGATGATCCGTACGCAGGGTGAGGCCTCGACGGTCGCCTCCCAAGCAGAGATCGAGGGGATGGCTGAGGCCCGCAGAAATGATCCGGGGGTAAGCGTAGCATCAGGAGGATAAGATCTGCGTTCACGGCGAACGCGAGTCGCAGGATCACTGAAGCGGAAGACCCTGCGCAAGTCGGAAGGCCGGGCTGCGGCCCGCGTTACTTCACCTCGATCTCCTGGATGTTGATGCTCGGCGCACAATCGATGCAGCCGCGCTCCTTCTTCTCCTCCTTCGTGGCACCACAGCGCGACATCGTGTTCGTGAGCAGATCGATGGAAGCCCCCGGCTTCAGCTTCTCATTGAACTTCGCATCGGGCACGGTGAAACCTTTCAGCGAGACCGTGCGGTCGGAGGTGTTCGTGACCCGGTAGATGTACTGGCAGCCCATGGGTATCGGCTTCTTCAGCTGCACGGAGAACTCCACCGATACGGGCGCGATGCCCGCCTTCTCCATCTCCTCGGTATTAAGCATTTCCTTGCGCGGCTCACCGAACTGCGTGGGGTCGGTGCTGTTCATTTCCAGGTTGAACGATTGCGCGGTGGCGAATGAGCTCAGCGCGCAGAGGGAGAGGACATGCACGAAGCGTACCATGGGACGGGATGTGGGTTGGTGGTTCCGGGGCCGTCGGTCCATGGGCGGATCGCTACGGCTTTGGTCCTGCAATGGTAGGCGAAGGGCGTACGCAGCGCAATACGGTGGATACGGGAGGGGAGGGGGGTGGTTGGTCAGCGCCAGGGCTTGCCGGGAGTGCGAGTAGGCAGCTGGCCGTTGCCAGCAGCCAGCTGGCAGGTGCAGGTGCAGGGGGGATGGCTGCTGGTGCCTTGGTCCGATCAACACATAAGGGTGCGCGGTCTTCAGGGCATTTGCTCCATCCGGGTGTTGGTAGGCACCACACCGCCGATGTTCTGCAGGATGCGATCCCTGTCGTTGTTCTCGCCCGCGTACTTCACCGTGCCGTCCAAGTTCACATCCTCCACCTTGTAGCCGCTGCTGGTATTCGTGGGTACACTTCCCCCGATCTCGAAAAGGATACGGTCCCGGTCGTTGCCACTTCCGGTGTACATCACCTCGCCATCGAAGGAGACATCGCCCGCCCACAGCAGCATGTGCCCAAAGACACCCGTGGCCACCTTGCGCGCATCGGTGCCATAGGTCTCGAGGTTGGACGAGCTGAAGGCCGCGACGGCGGAATTGATGGACAGTGTCTTCGGGCTGGCGGTCATCGCCCCCAGGTGGTTGCGGTGCCGCACGGCAACGTGGTAATCGCCGGGTGGGATGAGGAACCGCATCGAGGCGAGGTTCGTGGTGGGGTCATTGATGGTGCCGTTGCGCAGCAGCAGGCATGAGCGGCTCACCACCACGACACCGGGGTCCACGGGATCGCGCAGCTCCACCACCACCCAATCCACGAAGGCGCCGTTCACCGGGCTCACGCCCATCACCTCGCCGCCACCGCCGCCGGTATGCACATAACCCAAGGCGGTGTAAGGCTCGGTCGTGGGGAAGTCCGGCAGGAGCCGCAGGGCATCGTCCATCAGCCCGGTGGCCGGGTCATAGGGACCTTCGAGCATGGCCGTGACGTTCAGGTATACATAGGGCACACCTGCGCACGTGCAGGTCTCATCCAGGACATCGTTCGTGGTACCGATGTCGCCGTCGTCGCAACCGTCACCGACCAGGCCGGGCATCACCGGGCAATCGTCCAGCACATTGTCCACGTAGGCGTCCGGCTGCTCGCAGGCCGTGATGGCCCCCGGCATCGCATACACCACCTCGTCGATGCCGATGTAGAACGAGTTGGTGCCGCCGGGGCCACCGTTCTCCACGAAGTGGCGGAATGCGAAGCGCCCCGTGACCGGCGCGCCAAGGCCTGCGACGGTCACCGTGTACAAGGTCCAGTCAGCAGGGTAGCCTGCCAGGGCGTAGGTCGGATTGATGTCGAGCAGCAGTTCGGTGAAGTCGCCCACGGTGGTGGCATCGCCCCCCACATCGGTGCTGGCGCCATTGGTGCTCATGCGCACCTGCAATCGGTCGGGGTACTCGGGCACCGCACCGGTGCGCGTAAAGAAGCGCAGCTGGGCCCCGTTGTACAGCGTCACTTCCGGCGTGAAGAGCCAGTTGGACAGGGTCGCGAGACCGCTGCCGGAATTGAAATCGGCGCCGATGTATGCGTTCGGGGCGCCGGCTTGAGCGCTGAAGACGGCGGGAACGCCTTGGAGCCACGAGCTGGTCCCCACCGGATCGCTGCTGTTCTGCACGGCCCAGCCGTTCGCCATGGCAGCGGCCGCATCATCGAAGCCCTGCTGCAGCAGCACCAGCTCCGGGTCCGCCGTGCCCATGCCATCACCATCCGGATCGGCATACCAGGTCAGGGCCGGTTCCTCCACGAGCACCAGCTGGAAGCCCCCCCAGGTACCGTTGCCATAGTTGTCCACCTGCAGGTAATAGGTCTCCCCGGGCGTGACGCAGAGCTGATCGATCACCGCGCTGTAGTTCGGGCTGCCAGCCACATCGTCATTCGCGGCGATGAGCGTGCCGCCACCTGAGAGCAGGTCCGAACAGGAAGCGGCGCTCCACACGGCCAGCTGGCTATCCCAGTTCACCGTGCTGCCGAAGTTGAGGCTGACACGACCGGAGGAAGGCCCCACGAAGGTGAACCAGACCGAATTGCTCGCCGGCGAGCACCAGTGGGTCAGGCCTGTGCAGGCACCCACGGGCGGCGAGGGCTCGCCTGCTTGCAGCGTTGCGTTGAAGGTGCTGAATGAACCCTGCGTCCCAGGTGCCAATGGCAGCGCATTGCACACATCGTCGTTCACCGGCCGGCGGATCGCCGCGTACGCGTTCACCATGCCATGGCCGAATTCCGGGTCGAAGCCGGCGGGGCCGAGATCGGTGGCCGTGTAGCGCAGGATGCCCTCCACCTGGCTCGCCGAGTACCAGGGCGATCGGGACAGCAGCAATGCGGCCACCCCGGCGGCATAAGGGCTCGCGAACGAGGTGCCGTCCACGGTGGCATAGTCCCCGCTCGCATAGCCCGGCGATCCCGTACGGTCGGTGGTATAGATCGCGGTCCCCGGCGCGCTTACCGAGATGCCGGCGTTGTAATTGCTGAAGCTGGACGGGTTCCCATTGCGGTCCACGGCGCTCACGGCGTTCACCGTCGGGAGGCTGGCCGGATAGGAGATGGCATTGGCCGCATCGTTGCCGGCACTGCCGAAGTGCACCATGCCCGAAGCGTAAGTGCTGCTGTACGCCGTCTCGACCGCGGCCGAGGTGAAGCCGTAGTAGTTGCTGTTGTTGGTGTTCGCGGGGCACACGAGGTCCACGGCCCAGTTGATGGCGTCCACCGTCCAGCTTGCGTTGCTGTTCCAGGCTCCGCCCGAATTGATGGTGATGAAGGTGCGGGCGGCCGCTGTGTAGGTGTTGGGCGCGATGCCCACCGTGCCCAGCGCATTGTTGATGGTGGCGCTGACGCAACCTGCCACCGCCGTGCCGTGGCTGTCGTACTGGGTCACCGGGTCGCCGGTGGTGCTGGCGTCGCTGGTGAAGTCGTTGCCCGGCACCTGGTGCAGGTCAGGGTGCGATTGGTCGGAGCCCGTATCAATGATCACGGTGATGATCGATGTGCTGCCGGTGGTGATGTCCCAGGCCTGCACCGCCTTCATGTCGATACCCGCCGTGCCACCGTTCTGGCCTGTGTTCTGCAGGCCCCAGCAGTTGCCGAAGCCCGTGTCGTTCGGGATGAGGTCACCCCTGCCGGTGAACACCATGTCGGGCTCGGCGAAGCGCACCGCCGGCTCGAGGGCCAGGGCGTTGGCGGCATCGAGCACCGCCTGACCGGTACGAGCGTCGCTGCGCAGGCGAAAGATGCCCAGCGCCTCGAACGCCTTTGGCGATCCCGATCCGGCCTTCCGGAAAAGCGCCTCGCGCTCCGCTGGTGGAACCGCATCGTTGAAGGAGACCAGCACGTACGGCGTCACGAACATCGGCCCACCGAGGTCATCCACATAGACCGGTGATGCGAAGTCGATGTCCGGCACCGCAGACAGGTCGTTCACGAGCGCATGCTGTGAGTGTGGTCGTTCCACCCACGTTGATCAGGGCCCAACCGGCCACTGCATGGCGCTCCACCTTTGCTGCGGGGATGCCCAATGCGGGCAGGCCGGTGCGAAGGAGCGCATCCAACGCGGCGGCCGATGGCAGGTGAACGGCGACCCGGCCAAGGTCCTGCCGCAAGGGCAGCTTCTCCTTGAACCGCGTCCAATACGGACCTTGCTGGCCCCACGCATGGAATGGGATGATGAATACGAGGCAGGCGATGGAGAGGAGCGAGCGCATCGGTGGTGGTTTTTGGCGGTACCGCGGTCGTTGAGGCACCACAATCTAGCGATCATGCGGGAATGGGTCGAATAGCGCCGCGGTCCTGTGCTTTTTGCGGATGCGGCTTGATCCGTGAGCCCTTCATCTTTCGCCCGTATCCAGCGGCCGGCGCGCGCATTGAGGCAGGGACCGCGGCGTCACTAACTTTTGTTCTATTGCGCCGCTTCGCGCGCTGCTCTACGTTGCGTGCCCGTCCGTCCTTTCGGACGCGCCTCCTGCCATGGCACGCCTCCCTCTTCTCCTGCTCCTCTCCGTCCTCGTTTCTTCGATCGCCTCGGCCCAGCAGGCTTGGCGTCCGGATGAGGTGCTCCTGCTCCTGAACAAGGACGCCCGTGCGATCGAGGTGCGTGCGGTGGCGAAAAGCCTGTTGCCGGCCACGGTAGAGCTGAAGGCGATGACCGCCCTGGGCAGGGATTCCCGCTACTACCTCGTACAGCTGGAGGGTGCGGGTATCGACGAAGCCGCGATCGAGCGGCTGCTGGCCCAGGCACCTGGTGTGGAGGCCACCTCGCTCAACTACATCCTGGAGTACCGCGCGCAACCGAACGACGCACTCTATGCCACGCAATGGAGCATGGCCGCCATTGATGCCGAGCAGGTGTGGAACACCACCACCGGCGGCAGCATGGCCAACGGCAAGCGGATCGCCGTGGGCATCGTGGACGGACTGGTGCAGACCACGCATCCCGACCTCGCGGATAACATCTCCCCGGCGAGCACCTACGCCGGCGAAGGGGAGGAACATGGCACCCTGGTGGCCGGTGTGGTGGGCGCCACGGGCAACAATGGGGTCGGTGTGACCGGTGTGAACTGGGATGTGGACCTGGTGCCCCTGGGCTTCGGAGGCACCATGGCGGGGGCCATCTCGGGCTTTGAAGGTGCGCTGAGCCTGCGGGAGGACTTCACCAATAGCGCTGGCGCTGACGGCGCGTTGGTGGTGGCCGTTACCGTTTCCTGGGGCTTCTCCAATATGAGCTGCGGATTCGGGTACGCCATTTTCGAGGACATGGGCAACGCGGGTATCCTTGCGATCACTGCAGGACCCAACGAGCCGGTGGACATCGACGTCATTCCGGACTTCCCCTCGGGCTGCCCGAACAGCAACAACATCGCCGTCACCTGCATCGGTCCGGATGGTGAGAACCCCTTTGCGGTGGGCAACAGCACCCTGCACCTGCAGGCACCAGGCATCGCCATCCCCACCACGGCGGTGGGCGGCGCCTATGATGTGCAGGACGGCAACTCCTTCGCCGTGCCGCATGTGGCTGGAGCGGTGGCCCTGCTCTATTCAGCACCTTGCCCCGCCTTCGCCCAGCTGGTGATGACCGATCCGCCCGCAGCCGCGCAACTGGTGAAGAGTGTCATTCTGCAAGGCGGTGTGCCAGTGCCCGGCGGCAACGCCATCACCATCACCGGTCGCCAATTGAACGTGCTGGGCGCCTACCAGCTCCTCATGGCCCAATGCGTGCAGAGCTGCACGGACCTCACGATCACGTACATCCCAACGGCTGGCACGGTGGCCGAAGCCGTGCTCTCCGGTCCGCAAGGCAATGCAATGGCCACCGCCAGTGGCCCGGTGCTGCAGGGTTGCTGGGATGCTGGTTGCTATCAGGCCGCCTTCAGCGCAACGGGCGGCGCTCCGATCGGCGGCACCTGGATCGTGACGGACGGCGATGCGGGCGTTGTCGCGAGCGGGAGCTCCGCCGATGGGCAGTTCACCTTCAGCTTCGGCGATATTGTTTCAGGCTGCACCACACCGAACTCGGGCAACTTCAACCCGGCGGCCAACTGCAACGACGGCAGTTGCTGCCCCGGCGATATCGTGCGCGTGAAGGTGCTGGCCGAAGACCTGGTCAGCGAGGGCACCGCGCAGGTGGAGATCGTTGTGGGCGGCAGCGTCGTGTTCGATGGAGCGGTGAGCATCGAATTCGGCTTCGACCCGGAACTCGGCGATGACCTGGCGGTGGGCACCGTGCAGGTGTGCGTGCCCGACGGATGCATGAGCATCGCCGTTACGGACGGGACGATCCCGCTACAGGAGGAGGCGTACGTGACCGTGGGTGATGATGACCCGATCACGTTCCTGCTATCCCAAGGCCACTTGGGCCCTGTAGGCGATGCGCCTACTCCTGAGGTGTGCGATGGCCTGGACAACGACTGCGACGGCCTGGTGGATGAGGACTTCCACTGGTTCGTGGATGCCGATGGCGATGGATTCGGTTCGACCACATCATTGGGGATCCAATGCACGCAGCCGCCGAACGCCGTGGCCGACAGCTCCGATTGCGATGATGCGGATCCGGCCAGACACGCCACCGTCACCCTGGTCGTGTACAGCGCCGACTTTGAAAGTCCCGGGACGGCCCACTACACGCTCGAGCTAGGGGGTGCGACGGTGGAAGGCGACATGGCCTTGTTGGCGGAGGAATCCGGCATGGGCCAGGCGACGCTCTGCATTGGTGATGGCTGCTATTCCATCACCATCACCCCGAACGATGTGCCACTCTCATCCGAGAGCTATCTCGTCCACGACTTCGGGACAGTAGAGGAAGTGGTCATCCCCTTTGACACGGAAACGGGTTACCAGAGCGAAGGGCCACTGGAGACCTGCGACGGCATCGACAACGATTGCGACGGCGAGGTGGACGAGGATTTCCTATGGTACACCGACGCGGATGGCGATGGCTTCGGTGATCCGACCATGGGGCAGGTCTCCTGCACCCCCGTTCCAGGCGCTGTGCAGGTCGGTAGTGACTGCGACGATTCCGACCCTGCGTTGCACCACAGCATCATCATCAATACGGGTTCCGCTTCTGGGGAAAGTGGTCTTGCCCACTATGTGGTCACACAAGGCGGGATGGTGGTCGAGGGGGACATCCCACTCGATGAAGCGCAATCCGGCAGCGGCATCGCGGAGGTGTGCATCGGCTCCGGCTGCGTCTCCATCGAGATCCAGACCGTTGACGTGCCACTCACGGTCGTGAGCCATGCACAGCTTTCCCCCGGATCCGGCTTCACCAGCTTCTTCACCACCACCGGCCTATTCGGCAGCGTAGGCGAACCCGTTAACGAGACCTGCAACGGCATTGATGACGACTGCGATGGCGAGGTGGATGAGGACTTCATCTGGTACGCGGACAACGACCTCGATAGCTGGGGCGATGCCAGCACGGCACAGGTCTTCTGCGCACCGCCGGTCGGCAACTTCTCCCAACAGTCCGGCGATTGCGACGACAGCGATCCGGACATCAACCCCGGTGCGCCGGACCCCTGCCAGGGTGCCGATGGGATCGATAACAACTGCAACGGCCAGACCGATGAGCTCGGTGCCGGCTTCTGGCTCTTCGATGGCGATGACGATGGCTACGGTGTCGAAGGTTCCGGCGTGCTGTCCTGTGTGCAACCACCGAACACGGTGCTCCTCACCGGTGATTGCGACGATACCGACCCCACCATCCATCCGGACGCGGTGGAGCTCTGCGACGGCATCGATAATGACTGCAATGGTCAGGTGGACGAGGACTTCTTCTGGTACGCCGATCTGGACAATGATGGCTTCGGCGATGTGGCCACCGAACAGTTCAGCTGCACGCCGATACCGGGCATGATCAACACCCCGGGCGATTGCAACGACAACGACCCCAACCTCACCGTGTTCAACGCACCCTGCGATGACGGCGATCCGAACACGACGAACGATGTGGTCACCGTGAGCTGCACCTGTCAGGGCAGCACCTCGGGCTTCTGTCCGCCGGGCGAGATCGAGGACTGCAACGGCAACTGCG
>JAKQEI010000010.1 GCA_029573495.1 Bacteroidota bacterium
CGGTCCGCCGCCATGTCGATGATGACCTTCTGGCTGATCTCCCAGGCCGTCTTGTAGAGGTCCTTCAGGTTCTGCGGGATCTCCGGGATGTGCTGGATGCTGCCGTTGGCGGCCACGATCTTGTTCTTCAGCTCCTCGCCCCACAGGCCCAGCTTCACCAGGTCGCGCAGCAGGTACTTGTTCACCACCACGAATTCACCGCTCAGCACGCGGCGCGTGTAGATGTTGCTCGTGTACGGCTCGAAGCATTCGTTGTTGCCGAGGATCTGCGCAGTGCTGGCCGTGGGCATGGGCGCCAGCAGCAGGCTGTTGCGCACACCGTGCTGCTTGATCTCCGCGCGCAGCACGTCCCATTCCCAGCGGTCGCTCGGTGTTACGCCCCACATGTCGAACTGCAATTTGCCCTGGCTCATGGGGCTGCCCTCGTAGGTCTCGTAGGGGCCTTCCTCCTTCGCCAGGTCCTTGCTCGCCGTGAGCGATGCGTAGTAGATGGTCTCGAAGATCTCGCGGTTCAGCACCTTCGCCTCCACGCTATCGAACGGATGGCGCATGAGGATGAAGGCGTCCGCCAGGCCCTGCACGCCGATGCCGATGGGGCGGTGGCGCATGTTGCTGCGACGCGCCTCGGGGATCGGGTAGTAGTTCTGGTCGATGACGCGGTTGAGGTTCTTCGCCAGCTGGTAGGTGACCTCGAAGAGCTTGTCGTGATCGAACCTGCCCTTCTCCACGAACTTGGGCAGCGCAATGGAGCCCAGGTTGCACACGGCCACCTCGTCCGGTGCGGTGTACTCGATGATCTCCGTGCAGAGGTTGCTGCTCTTGATGGTGCCCAGGTTCTGCTGGTTGCTCTTGCCGTTGGCGGCGTCTTTGAAGAGCATGTAGGGCGTGCCGGTCTCGATCTGGCTCTCGAGGATCTTGAACCAGAGGTCCTGCGCCTTCACCGTCTGGCGGCCCTTGCCCTCGCGCTCGTAACGTTCATAGAGCTCCTCGAACTTCTCGCCGAAGGTGTCGGCCAGGCCGGGGCACTCGTTGGGGCACATCAGCGTCCACTCGCCGCCCTGCTCCACGCGCTTCATGAAGAGGTCGGGCATCCACATGGCGTAGAAGAGGTCGCGGGCGCGCATCTCCTCCTTGCCGTGGTTCTTCTTCAGCTCCAGGAAGTCGAACACGTCGGCGTGCCAGGGCTCCAGGTACACGGCGAAGCTGCCTTTGCGCTTGCCTCCGCCCTGGTCCACGTAACGCGCGGTGTCGTTGAACACGCGCAGCATGGGCACGATGCCGTTGCTGGTGCCGTTGGTGCCCTTGATGTAGCTGCCCTTGGCGCGCAGGTTGTGCACGCTGAGGCCGATGCCGCCGGCGCTCTGGCTGATCTGCGCGCACTGCTTCAGCGTGTCGTAGATGCCGGTGATGCTGTCCTCCTTCAGTTGCAGCAGGAAGCAGCTGCTCATCTGCGGCTTGGGCGTGCCGGCGTTGAAGAGCGTGGGCGTGGCGTGGGTGTACCAGCCTTCGCTCAGGTCGTTGTAGGTGCGGATGGCGCTGTCTATGTCGCTCTTGTGGATGCCGATGGCCACGCGCATGAGCATGTGCTGCGGACGCTCCACCACTTTGCCGTGCAGGCGCAGGAGGTAGCTGCGCTCGAGGGTCTTGAAGCCGAAGAAGTCGTAGTTGAAGTCGCGGTCGTAGATGATCGCGCTGTCCAGCACGTCGGCGTTCTTCTGGATGATGGCATGGACGTCATCGGCGATGAGCGCGGCGCGGGCACCGGTCTTGGGATCGAGGTACTCGTAGAGGTCCTTCATGGTCTCGCTGAAGGACTTCTTCGTGTTCTTGTGGAGGTTGCTGACGGCGATGCGGCTCGCGAGCTGCGCGTAGTCCGGGTGTTTCACCGTCATGGTGGCGGCCACCTCGGCGGTGAGGTTGTCGAGCTCGGTGGTGGTCACCCCATCGAAGATGCCATCGATCACCTTCACGGTGACCATGGTGGCATCCACCATCGGGTCCAGCTCGTAACACAGCTTCTTCACACGGGCGGTGATCTTGTCGAATTTCACCGCCTCCCGGCGTCCGTCGCGCTTGATGACGTACATGTTCCTTGTTCCT